>NZ_JBJUVG010000039.1:0-266 GCF_046097595.1 Peptococcus simiae | reverse complement strand
AGGTCTGGAAAGATATTAAGGTAACAGACGTCCTAGATACCTCTCGCCTGACCTTCTACCGGGACAGCCTCACCATTAATGGCGTCCCTAAAGCCTGGGGGAGCGACTTTAAATACCAAGCTAATAGCAGCTCCATGCTGGACACCCTCACCATCCCGGTAGGCGACATCCAGCCCGGTAAAGCCACCATTATCCAGTTTAAAGTCCTCCACGCCAATGACGGAGCAGATAAGCCCTACGTCAACCAAGCCACAGCAGAAAGCAAG
>NZ_JBJUVG010000038.1:0-266 GCF_046097595.1 Peptococcus simiae | reverse complement strand
GGGTCTGGAAAGATATTAAGGTAACAGACGTCCTAGATACCTCTCGCCTGACCTTCTACCGGGACAGCCTCACCATTAACGGCGTCCCTAAAGCTTGGGGGAGCGACTTTAAATACCAACCCAATGGCAGCTCCATGTTAGACACCCTCACCATCCCGGTAGGCGATATCCAGCCCGGTAAGGCTGCTATTATCCAGTTTAAAGTCCTCCACGCCAGTGACGGAGCAGACAAACCCTACGTCAACCAAGCCACAGCAGAAAGTAAA
>NZ_JBJUVG010000037.1:0-308 GCF_046097595.1 Peptococcus simiae | reverse complement strand
TCCCACGACCCTGTAACTGGAGACGTGAGTGTTACCTTCAATAACCCCCAACCTATCTCTAAAATCCACCACGTCCTATCTGCCGGTTATACAGACGGAACCTGGGGACCTTATGCAACCACAGACAAAAACTTCCTCTCCGTGTCTGAAGCCGCAGCATTCATTGCTCGGTCTCTAACCCCTGAAAAAAGGGAAGAACTAATGAGAGGTAGAGACTATGCAACAAACTCCACTACCCTGAATATGCCTTGGGCAGGTAACCCGGTTCGCTTCATGTTAGGCATTGGTGCGTTACAGCAATACGAACT
>NZ_JBJUVG010000036.1:0-327 GCF_046097595.1 Peptococcus simiae | reverse complement strand
GCATAGAAAAAGAGCCGGGCAAGTGCTCGGCTCTTTCTGCTTCCTAATATTAGATGGAGGCCCCTTTACTTAGGTCTGTGGCAATCCACACTTCTCTGTCTTGGTTATCTAAGACGTAGTTGTGCCATACAGCGGATTCTGTTACGGCTAAGTCTGTAGTGTCAGAGAAGGACCGGACAGGTAGACCATTAGTGTTCGGTTGTTGATCTCGACCGGTAATTTTTTCAAGTTCTTTAATGAAATCTAACCGGTTAATCCGTGCGCCAGTTCTATCACGAGTGTAATCATAACCGGGCAGGCCGGTAAGACCACAAGCTTTGAGCATCC
>NZ_JBJUVG010000035.1:0-496 GCF_046097595.1 Peptococcus simiae | reverse complement strand
AGCACCGGCAGGGCGGTTAGAGTTGTGTTTGGAAGAGTTGGATCCAGTTCTGCGTACTGCCGGAATGGCACCCAAAGCCGGCATATGCATTACTGGGATTAAGGATATTACTACGGTGTCCGGGGGAGTTCATCCAACCAGCAAAAACATAATCAACAGATTCAAAGTTTCTGCTATTAAATCCAGTTGCTAAGTTCTCATTTACATTAAAGTATTTACTAAACTTTTTCAGCCCTACATCATTTAGGACGGTTTTCGGGATATTACCATCTAACCTACTATGAGGGTTCCAACCAGCTGCCTCCTTAGCCTCATAGCCTTCGTAAGTAGGATTATCTTTTAGCGCTTCAGTCGTCTCCCTCGCCCTAATCTCAGCCCCTTCACAGAGGGCAGGAGAGAGCTTAACAGGCTGTAGCCCATGCTCAGCCCGGGCAGCGTTCACCAGTTCCAACATTCGCAGCTGGTCTGCTGTAAAGGGCTTCCGGGGGGCTTCTAA
>NZ_JBJUVG010000034.1:0-714 GCF_046097595.1 Peptococcus simiae | reverse complement strand
CTAGAAGCCCCTCGAAAGCCTTTTACAGCAGACCAGCTGCGGATGCTGGAACTGGTGAATGCTGCCCGGGCTGAGCATGGACTGAAGCCGGTTAAGCTCTCTCCAGCCCTCTGTGAAGGGGCTGAGATTAGGGCGAGGGAGACTACGGAAGCCTTGCAGGGTATTAATTCCTTGGCCGGCTTTGAAGCTAAAGAAGCAGCCGGCTGGAATCCACATAGAAGATTAGATGGGAGCAAACCCAGTACCGTTTTGAATGATGTCGGCCTGTCGCAGTTTATTAAGCAAGGTAATTTAAGTGAAAATTTAGGCTCAACCTTAACCACTAGCGATAGGGACCTGTATTCACCAGAAGAAGCTGTGAATAGATGGATGAACTCCCCGGGCCATAGAGGTAATATTCTTAAGCCCTATAATAAATACGCAGGCTTTGGTTATCATGCAGGCAGCACTCAGAACTGGATTCAGCTTTTCCAATAAAAATATAAAAAGGGGCTATTGCAAAATAGGCCCTCTAACAAACAAAGTCCCAGCTCAAAAAAATGAGGAGGGACTTTGTTTATGGATATATCCATGTAAGCTTATAATATATAGCTAAGGAGAATTTTATAAATCAATTAGGGCTAAGTTTGTCTGCAATCCAGAGGCTGTGTCGAATGATTTTACTCATTCTGACACAGCCCCTTTTTTGCTTATCATTAGTATTTTAGAATATGA
>NZ_JBJUVG010000033.1:0-924 GCF_046097595.1 Peptococcus simiae | reverse complement strand
GCTGTTGCTACCGGATGGACTCGCGTCTGATTAGCCAGTTGGTGAGGTAACGGCTCACCAAAGCGATGATCAGTAGCCGGCCTGAGAGGGTGAACGGCCACATTGGGACTGAGACACGGCCCAAACTCCTACGGGAGGCAGCAGTGGGGAATCTTCCGCAATGGGCGCAAGCCTGACGGAGCAATGCCGCGTGAGTGAAGAAGGCCTTCGGGTTGTAAAACTCTGTCCTCATCCAAGAGAGAGGTTTGTAGTAACTGCCAGACCTAGGACGGTAGATGAGGAGGAAGCCCCGGCTAACTATGTGCCAGCAGCCGCGGTAAAACATAGGGGGCAAGCGTTGTCCGGAATCACTGGGCGTAAAGGGCGCGCAGGCGGTTTGTTAAGTCAGATGTGAAAGGTTAGGGCTCAACCCTGAACGTGCATCTGATACTGGCAGACTTGAGTATGGAAGAGGTAAGTGGAATTCCTAGTGTAGCGGTGAAATGCGTAGATATTAGGAGGAACACCAGTGGCGAAGGCGACTTACTGGGCCATAACTGACGCTGAGGCGCGAAAGCGTGGGGAGCAAACAGGATTAGATACCCTGGTAGTCCACGCCGTAAACGATGGGTACTAGGTGTCGGAGGTTTCAAGACCCTCGGTGCCGGAGTTAACACAATAAGTACCCCGCCTGGGGAGTACGGTCGCAAGACTGAAACTCAAAGGAATTGACGGGGGCCCGCACAAGCGGTGGAGCATGTGGTTTAATTCGACGCAACGCGAAGAACCTTACCAAGACTTGACATCCTGCTGCCGAGGTATGTAATGTACCTTTTCCTTCGGGACAGCAGAGACAGGTGGTGCATGGTTGTCGTCAGCTCGTGTCGTGAGATGTTGGGTTAAGTCCCGCAACGAGCGCAACCCTTGTATTCAGTTGCCATCATT
>NZ_JBJUVG010000032.1:0-1048 GCF_046097595.1 Peptococcus simiae | reverse complement strand
GGCAGATTGTCAAATCAAGTGCAACACTTCGTGTTGAAATACTTCAAGAGGTGTTTTCCACCCTAGGCATTTTCTAGGTCGGTTGTTTATTTTTAACAAGGCTTCAACGAGTGCGTCTTCGCTGACCTTAGAAAAGTCAGTTGTTTTGGGAAAGAATTCTCTGAGAAGTCCATTTGCGTTTTCGTTGCTCCCGCGTTGATAGGGACTCCCCGGATCTGCAAAATAAATAGGTACTTTTAGGCTTTCCTGAATTTCTTCATAGCAGGCAAACTCTTTGCCCCGATCGCTTGTGATTGTTTCCAGTGAACTGCCCACCATTTTTGCTAATTGAACGATGGAATCCCTCATGGATACTGCTGTCCGATCAGGCATTTTGAAGGCCAAGTATAAGCGGCTTTTACGTTCAAGGAAAGTTGCCACACAAGCTTTACTCTTATTCCTAGGCGATAAAACACTGTCTGCTTCCCAATGGCCAATAGACATCCTATCTTCCACTTCTTCTGGTCTATCATGAATGGATAAACCAGTGGCAAAAGTGCCTCTGGTATCACCGTCTTGTTTTTTCTTGCCCTTATGGCGAAGAATATCTACATCTAGACCTAAAAGGCCAGTGTAAAGCCAGCGATAAATCGATTTTACACAAACTCTTCCATGAAGAAGCCGTCCTACAATTTGCTCCGGTGACCAGGTTGCTTGAAGCTTCTCACAAATGATAGCTACAAGCTCAGGACTTGCTTTTCCTTTGCGGCAGGAAGCCTGCCTTTTTGCTTGGTAGTCTTGATGGGCATTTTCAGCAATATAGGTCTTACCCCCACAGCGTCTTAATTCACGGCTGATGGTAGATGGGCTTCTAAGTAATTGAGCTGCAATAAAGCGGATACTGTGTCCTTCTTTATGCATTGCCTCTAGTCGACCACGTTCAAATGTTGTAAGATGGTGATAGCTCATTAGGATACCTCCGTATATAGATTTGTGCTGATTTCTATTATACACGAAGGGCCTAATGGGCTTTTATTTTTGGCTGTTGCACTTAATATTACAATTCAAG
>NZ_JBJUVG010000031.1:0-1168 GCF_046097595.1 Peptococcus simiae | reverse complement strand
TACAGCTCTTGTGTGCTGGCTTATCGCATAAAACACAAGGTTAACGAAAGGAGAGCCTGATGGTTTATGTCTTAAATATCCACAACAAGCCCTTAATGCCGACCGTTAGGTTCGGTAAAGTAAGAAGGCTATTGAGGGATAACAAGGCAAAAGTAGTCAAAAACTGTCCTTTTACCATCAAGCTGCTTTACGAAGTAGAGGACAAGACACAGGATATCACCCTCGGTGTAGACGCAGGCTCTAAAACAATAGGCCTATCTGCAACCACCAGGGACAAAGAACTTTTTTCAGCAGAATACGAACTCCGAAACGATATTGTGAAAAAGCTTTCCGCAAGAAGAGAATGTCGCCGGACTAGGCGTAATAGATTAAGATACCGAAAACCTAGATTTGACAACCGGACCTCAACTAAAAAGAAGGGTTGGCTCGCTCCCAGCATAAGGCACAAGATAGACAGCCATCTAAATATAGTAAGAGATATTCACAACCTACTTCCAATAACAAACATCATTGTTGAAGTTGCCAGCTTTGATATTCAAAAAATCAAAAATCCGGATATCCAAGGCAAAGACTACCAGCAAGGTGAACAGCTTGGTTTTTGGAACGTCAGAGAATACGTCTTATTTAGAGATGGTCATACCTGCCGACACTGCAAGGGAAAGTCGAAAGACCCCATCTTAAACGTTCACCATATTGAATCTAGGCAAACAGGCGGCGATAGTCCCGGTAACCTCATCACCCTATGTAAGACCTGTCACGGTGACTACCACAAAGGAATCATAGAGTTGAACATCAAGAGAGGGAAAACCTTTAGGGATGCCGCCTTTATGGGAATCATGCGCTGGGCCTTTTACAGCAAGCTAAAAGAGGACTATCCAAATGTTAGCTTGACCTATGGTTATCTAACCAAAAACAAACGTATTAGAAATAACCTGCCTAAAGACAAGCGAACAGATGCTTATTGCATCGCAGGTAACCTACACGCTAAAAGGCTGGAGCATTACTTCTACTACAAAAAAGTCCGGTGTCACAATAGGCAGATCCATAAAAGGAACATACAAAAAGGTGGAAAGCTTAGAAATAACCAAGCCCCCTACATGGTTAAAGGCTTCAGGTTATTTGACAAAGTAAAGTACCAAGGCAAATTCTATTTCATCTTTGGAAGAAG
>NZ_JBJUVG010000030.1:0-1345 GCF_046097595.1 Peptococcus simiae | reverse complement strand
TTTCTGGTCTGTCTGGGGGATTGTACGTCCATCTACGGTAATGGTAATGTCTCTTGCATGGCTTTCCGCAGCCTGTACAGGGCTAGCACTGGCCAAGAGGGCTACTGCTAATACAGCTGCTGTTGCTTTTTTAGTTAAGCTTCCTTTCATGGGTAATCCTCCTTTGCTTGGTTAGCGATTATTCGTTAGGTATATAATACCACGCATACTATATATAGTTAATAGTAGGGGGTATATAAAAAGCGAGACAAGTACAAGGAGCGTACTTATCTCGCTGGTCCAGCTTTTTGGGGCCACTCTAAAATGCTCGGCTTTTTTCTATGGATAGAGCTTAAGATGCCTCTGGCTTGTATTTTTATTTCAAATAGTTAAGTACAGAAAAAAATGCTCCAACGGAAGCCGCATCAGCTGCTCGTGCTGAGTTAAATTCGATATTTTGTAGCATTAAAGATTGTTGTCGAGCAATCATTAGGGATCGCTCAGTGTTGCTTTCCATCTTAGATCTATGCGCATATTCATCAAATAAATTAACCGCCTCTTTCATAGAATCGGCTTGTCCATTAGCAAATAATTTTTCAAAATAACTTACAGCCTCATAATTCCTATAGTCCCTTGGTATTTTTTCCAATATTTTACTATTCTCACTTGCCAATCTAAAAATTTGGTCTGAGATAAGATCTATCTCATTCCTAGCGGCAGAGAGTCTTTTATTAGGTGCATTAGGATTAAAATTTAAAGATTTTCTTATGAATTTATAGATAACAAAACATAATATCAAGCTACTAATAATAAAAATAGGAACAACGTAGCCGCTTCTTCCCGCAACAAAAAGTTCGAAAAAAATATCTAGTATATAAAAAACAATGAAGGCTGCGATTATTGCAGGAATCCAAGATATCCTAGCCTTACTTCTCTGGGTTTTTACCGTTGCTACTGAAGCTTGTTGTTCTATACTTCGGGCTTTAAAATACAAGCGGTTTATTTCTTGCAAAATAGGCAATGCTTCATAAACAGATTTCATTGCTTCGTTCTTATTCATATTTTCCTCCACTATCTATTATTGGATTTTATTGAATAGGAAATTCGTGCCCGCAATTTTGACAAACCCAAAAAGCGTTTTGTCTACTGCCACGAGCGACTGAAAAAATCAATCCTAGAAGACCTCTCCGAAAAAGATTTCCCATAGAAAAGTTGTCGCTATGTTCATCATAGACAGCTTCTAAATCCATAGAGCCACAAAAGGGACATAGAGTCACAGAATATTGATCAAACGTATTCATAACTTTAATCCTCCTGTTTTAATGAGATATTGTAACTAATTTACCATACTTTTCTTTTTATGTCA
>NZ_JBJUVG010000003.1:0-154146 GCF_046097595.1 Peptococcus simiae | reverse complement strand
CTACCTACTCTATTTTTATACTTTTCCTTACAGTAAAAATCTAAATAATAAAAAAGCGTCTCTGCTGGTGGCTGAGACGCTTAATATATGCATTTATCCGTGGCGGTATTCGCTCATTTTGAGACGGGCATTGGCCCGAGCCAGGGCGGCTTCCGCCCGGACGCGGTCTGAGTGCTCGCCTTCTTTGAGGTGGGCAATGGCACGGTTTCTGGCTTCTTCAGCCCGCTTGAAGTCGATTTCAGAGCTGGTTTCTGCAGCCAGGGCCATGATGCTCACGGTGTTGTCGTTTACTTCGACAAAGCCGCCGGATACGAAGATGACGTTTTCCTGGCCATCTACGGTATAGCGGACCACTTGTGGGATTAAGGCGGCCAACGTCGGTGCGTGGTTGGCCATGAAGCCCATTTCACCATTGGTTGAGGTGACGACCACCAGATCGCAGTCCACATTCAAGGCAACGCCGCGCGGCGTAACCACGTCAAGGTGTATCTTGTTCTCCGCCATAATACCTCCTAGGCCAGGCCTTCTTGCCGCATCCGCTCGGCTTTAGCAACAGCGTCATCAATGGTGCCGACCATCAGGAAGGCCTGTTCAGGTAGGTCATCATGTTTGCCGTCTAAAATTTCGCGGAAGCCCCGTAGGGTTTCTTCCAGGGGGATGTATTGACCGGGGTTACCGGTGAATTGTTCTGCAACAAAGAAGGACTGGGACAAGAACCGTTCAATCCGCCGAGCCCGGGCAACGATAAGTTTTTCTTCATCGGATAGTTCGTCCATCCCCAGGATGGAGATAATGTCCTGGAGTTCCCGGTATTCCTGGAGGACTTCCTGGACGCCCCGGGCCACTTCATAGTGGTCTTCCCCAACAATCCGGGGGTCCAGAATCCGTGAGGTGGAGGCCAAGGGGTCAACGGCAGGGTAGATCCCCTTTTCAGAAATGGACCGTTCCAGGACGGTGGTGGCATCCAGGTGGGCGAAGGTAGTTGCCGGAGCGGGGTCGGTCAAGTCGTCGGCAGGGACGTAAACGGCCTGAACGGAGGTGATGGACCCCTTATCGGTGGAGGTAATCCGCTCCTGCATGGTCCCCATTTCTGTAGCCAGGGTTGGCTGGTAACCGACGGCGGAAGGCATCCGGCCTAAGAGGGCGGATACTTCTGACCCGGCTTGGGTGAAGCGAAAGATATTATCAATGAATAAGAGCACGTCCTGGTTTTGTTCATCCCGGAAATATTCCGCAACGGTCAGCCCGGTCAGGGCGATCCGCATCCGGGCCCCGGGGGGCTCGTTCATCTGGCCGAAAACCAGGCTGGTCTTGTCGATAACGCCACTTTCGCGCATTTCAACCAGGAGGTCTTTCCCTTCCCGGGTCCGTTCGCCGACCCCGGCAAAGACGGAGTAGCCCCCGTGTTCATAGGCGATGTTCCGAATTAACTCCTGGATGAGGACGGTTTTCCCAACGCCGGCCCCACCGAAGAGGCCGGTCTTGCCCCCCTTAACATAGGGGCAAAGGAGGTCAATGACCTTAATCCCGGTTTCCAGGATTTCCTGAGAGGGGTTTTGCTCAACATAGGACGGGGCCTTGCGGTGGATGGGCCAGCGGGTTTCGCTTTCAACCGGCCCGGCTTCATCGATGGGGTCCCCGACAACATTCATCAACCGGCCCAGGGTGCCGTCACCGACAGGGACGGTAATGGGGTTGCCTTCATCGGTAACCACCATCCCCCGGACTAGGCCGTCGGTTGATTCCATTGCGATTGAGCGGACGACGTTACCGCCCAAATGCTCGGCCACTTCCAAAACGACTTTAAATTCGCTTCCCGTCTTTTTGTCTTCAGGCTGCTCATCGGAGGAAATATGCAGAGCATTATTGATACCCGGCAGCTGACCGCTAGGGAATTCTACGTCAACAACTGGACCGACTAACTTAATAATCTTTCCTTGATTCAAATTGCTTCCTCCTTACTCCTAACCCAGGGCATCGGCACCGGCCACAATTTCTGTAATTTCATTGGTAATGGCCGTTTGACGCGCTCGGTTATAGGTGATTTCCAGTGTAGCCAAAAGATCTGTGGCGTTATCCGTGGCGGCGGTCATGGCCGTCATCCGGGCACCATGTTCCCCAACCTTGGCATCCACCAGGGCGGCGTAAAGCTGGTTGGACAGGTACATCGGCAGCAAGGCCTCCAGAATCTCGGCGGCATTGGGTTCAAAAATATAATCATCGGTATAGGGGGCATCCTTCTGCTCCCCACTCATTTCATCTGTGTCAAAGGGTAGGACCTTGACCGCTACAGGCGTTTGGCTCATAGCGGACTTAAATTGCTGGTAAATGACGGTCACCTCGTCATAGTAGCCGGTCCCATAGGCTTCTATGATGTGGTTGGTGAGTTCATTGGAATCACTGATCTCCGGCACATCTGCCGTTTCCAGCGCTGCTAAGTCAATGGTATAACCGCGCTTTTTGAAGAAATCGGTTGCTTTCCGGCCAACAGCAATAATGCCGATAGCGGCCCCCCGGGCCTCTGCGGCCTGGACCTGGTCCAGGGCAAAGTTGAGGAGGTTGCTGTTGTAGCCGCCGGCCAAGCCCTTGTCTGAGGCAAAGATGACAAAGCCGGCTTTTTTGACCTCCCGCTGGTCTAAAAGAGGGTGGTCAAAAATCTGCCCACTGGCCTGGGCCACCTGGGCAATGACCTGCCGCAGCTTATTCCGGTATTGCTCTCCGGCGCCCACAAAGACTTGTGCACGACGCAATTTGGACGCAGAAACCATTTTCATGGCGGAGGTGATTTGGCGCGTATTGGTGATACTCGTCATGCGCCTTTTTATTTCTCTGGTTTTCGCCATGGTCTGCCCCCTTTCTAAACGGAGAAGCCTTCTTTAAAGGATGTAATCGCATCTTTCAGGGCTTGTTCCGTTTCTTCCGGCATCTGGCCCGTTTCGCGAATGACCTTCAAGACCGTATCGGCTGTCTGGCCACCCTTCATGTAGCTTAATAGTTCGTGTTCAAACCTTGCCAGCTCGTCTACCGGGATGTCATCAACATAGCCCCGGCTGACAGCATAAATAGCGACTACCTGGTCTTCAACCGGCATGGGGCTATACTGCTTTTGCTTGAGGAGTTCGGAAATCCGTTCCCCCCGAGCCAGGGTGGCCTTGGTGGCTTCATCCAGGTCACTACCGAACTGGGCAAAGGCCTTCAGTTCATTGTATTGGGCCAGGTCAATCCGGAGGTTCCCGGCGATTTTCTTCATGGCCTTGATTTGAGCGGACCCACCAACCCGGGATACGGAAATCCCAGCGTTAATAGCCGGCCGCATCCCGGCATAGAAGAGGTCTGTTTCCAGGAAGATCTGCCCGTCGGTAATGGAAATGACGTTAGTCGGTATATAGGCAGATACGTCTGAGGCCTGGGTTTCGATAATGGGCAGGGCGGTCATCGACCCGCCGCCGTACTTGTCTTCCAGCTTAGCTGCCCGTTCCAAAAGGCGGGAGTGCAGGTAGAAAACGTCCCCGGGGTAGGCTTCCCGTCCCGGCGGCCGGCGGAGCAGCAAGGAGATTTCCCGGTAGGCGACGGCCTGTTTGGACAGGTCATCGTAAACGATGAGGACGTCTTTGCCGTTAAACATAAACTCTTCGCCCATGGCCGCCCCGGCATAGGGGGCCAGGTAGAGCATGGGGGCCGGTTCGGCAGCGGTTGCTGCGACCACGATGGTGTAGTCCATAGCCCCAAAGCTTTCTAATTGGCTTACAACGTTGGCCACAGTAGAGGCTTTTTGCCCAATGGCCACGTAGATACAAATGACATCTTCATTGCGCTGGTTGATAATGGTATCAATCGCGATGGCTGTTTTCCCGGTTTGCCGGTCACCGATAATGAGTTCCCGTTGGCCGCGGCCGATGGGTACCAGGGCGTCAATGGCCTTTAAGCCCGTCTGCAGGGGCTCGTTGACCTCTTTCCGGGTGATAACCCCGGAGGCCACATTTTCTACCGGCCGGGTTTTATCCGTATCCAGGGGGCCCTTGCCGTCAATCGGTTCGCCGATGGCGTTAACCACCCGCCCAATCAGGGCTTCACCGACGGGCACTTCAACGATCCGCCCGGTCCGCTTGACCGGGTCGCCGTCTTTGATATGGCTAAAGTCCCCTAAAATAATACAGCCGATATTGTCTTCTTCCAAGTTCTGCGCCATGCCTTGCACGCCGCCGGGGAATTCAAGGAGCTCATTGACCATGGCATTTGATAGGCCGTGCACGCGCGCAATCCCGTCACCAACCTCAATAACAGTACCCACTTCGGAGGTTTCAACAGCCTGATCGTAATCGCGGATTTGTTCTTTTAATATTGAACTAATTTCATCTGGTCTGATGCTCAATTGTCCCTCACCTCCGTCTTCTTATACCCCTGCACCAAGTCCCGACGCAGGGCTTCCAATTTAGCCTTTGCAGAGTTGTCGATAATATAGTCGCCATACTGGACCCGGATACCGCAAATGAGGTCCGGATTCACAGTGACATGCAGGCGGACCTGCTTTTGGCTGGCCTGGGCCAGGCCTTCTCTGACCCGGTCAAGGGCCTGGTCATCTAGGGGAAAGGCCGTTTCCAAGTCCATATCGACAATACCCTTGGCTTCATCCATCAGGGTGACAAAGGCTTCATGAATATCAAAAATATAGTCGGTGCGAGATTTATCCACCAGGAGCAACAGAAAATGTAAAATATCTTCACTAACTGTGTCATCAAAAATCTGACGCACCACCGCTTTTTTGTCAACATTCGAGAACTGGACGCCGGTATAGACAGCGGCCAGGTCTTCATTCTTATGCAGGGTGTCCACCACCAGGTCAAGGTCTTGGGCGATGGCTTCCTGCTCTTCCGGTAAGTCCGAAAGGATCATTAAGGCGCGGGCGTAGCGGTTGGCGAGTTTACTGTCTCTCATTTTGCTATCCCCGCACTTATTTCTTCTGCAATAAATTGATCCAGGACCTGTTCATGCTCGGCCTGGCTAACCTCTCTTTTGAGCACACTTTCGGCAGCATCAATCGCAATATTGGCTACTTCTGCCTTGAGGCGCTGGGCGGCCTGTTCTGTTTCACGAGCGATGTCTGCTTTGGCGCGTTCATTCAGCCGGGTGATTTCCGCCCTTGCTTCTGCAATTAAATCGGTGCGGTTTTTCTCACCCAGTTCGGTGGCTTCGTTGATGATGGCCTGGGCCTTAGTATTGGCTTCCTTGAGCTCGACTTCATACTGCCGTTTGAGCTCACCGGCTTCCTCGCGCGCACGTTCCGCTTCGCTTAAGTTCTGATCGATTTCCGCTTTGCGGGCCTCCAGCATATTGAAGACCGGCTTGTATAGGAAAACCTTCAAAATCGCCAGCAGGACGAAAAAGTTGACTATAGCGGCAATAATTTGCGGTAAGGATATTTGCAACGAAAACCCTCCTTTCTGCTCACGCTAAAACTGATCCAGTCTCTTAAAAATCGCTTAACCGATTTTGGTGAAGAGCATGAAAGCGATCAAGAGCGCGTAAATAGCAGCTGCTTCCATGAAGGCTAGACCGATGATGAGGGTCGTACGAATGGTGCCGGCCAGTTCCGGTTGACGTGCCATAGATTCTGCCGCATGACCGGTGGCAATCCCTTGCCCGATCCCTACACCAAGTGAAGCCAGCCCGAGGGCCAGGCCCATACCAATTGCAATTAAACCCATTGTCAGTTCCATGTAATACATCCTCCTTAAAATAAAAATGATCTGTCTGCGCGGAAGGGCCTAGTGGCCTTCCCGGTTAGATGCTTCTTCCCAGTAAATACATGCCAGCAGGGTAAATACATACGCCTGGATGGCGCCGAATAGGATAGATAAAGCATACATCGGCAGTGGTAAGAAAAAGGGTAAAATACCGAAAAGCACACCGATGATCATTTCTTCCCCGAAAATATTGCCGTAAAGACGAATGGCCAGGGAAAGCGGCCGGGTAATCATTTCCAGCAGGTTCATGGGTAACATCGGTGTTAAGAAGAAATGTTTGATAAAAGCCATCCGTCCATCCATAAAGCCGATGACAAAGTACCCGACGATAACGATGATTGCCAACCCTGCCGTAACAGATAAGTTGGCGGTGGGCGCAATGTACCCGGGTATGTGCATGCCGGATAACGGCAAAAGGCCAATATAGTTCGAGCATAAAATCATAATGAAAAAGGTCATCAGGAAAGGGCCATACCGCTTGGCGCGGGTCTCTCCCATAATATCGACGACAATTCCGTGCAGTAATTCGACAATCGTTTCCAGGATATTTTGCAGGCCTGTGGGGTGTTTGCGCATCTGGCGAGTGCCAATAAAGCAAACCACCGCTAAGCACAAAATAATCACCCACATGGTGACCATATCACTGGAAATAAACCACTGATCATTGCCGGCAAGAATTTGCGGCGCCCCCATCTCTTCTGCAGCATAGGCCGGCTTTGCTAAAAACATAACTTCACCCCTTTTTGCGCCAAATATACGTCAAGAAATAAATTGGATCAACTGTTAGCCCAATAGCCGCTGCTACCATCGCCGACAGTTGAAAGTGCATAGCGAAGAGAACGCCGATATCCAACAAAATACGCACAACCAGTACCAAGGCGGTACCGGCTCGCAAGGGCTGGTTCATGAAAAAGCGCTCCGTCAAAAATATCTTGATGGCAGAGGCAGCTAGGCCAAGCAAAAAGCCCATCACGATGCCTGTTGTCGTAGTCACTTCGTCTCCCCCTTCTTGGCTGGGTCATCGGGTCTTCGGCCGGATGCAAGCCCTTCTTCAAAGTGGGTCAATTCCCGGATTAAAATACGGAAGCCCGAAATCACCGCAATGATGATTCCCAGGGCGGTAAAAACAAAGTATGTTCCGATTTTTCCGTCAATCCACTGTCCCAGGTGCCACATGATAAAGAGTGAGGCACCCAGGGTAACGCCGAAGGATAGGGCCACATTAAAGGCACGAAACCAGACAGAATCAGACCCGGGACGACGAGGCGGCTTGGGCCGCCAGTTTCCGTTGGTCATGACACCCTCCTGCTAATCTTCACAATTATATCAAAAGCCCTGTAGGCATGCAAACAACAGGGCGGAAGCGCACCAGGCTTTAGGCCCAGGGGTCCGGCCGGTCATTCAGGCCGAAATGGTGACCCAGGGCTTGTAAAATCCGGGCACAGGCTGCCCCATCCCCGTAAGGGTTGATGGCATGCTTCATGGCCGCATAAGCTGCCGGGTCGGTTAAGAGTTCGGCGGCGGCCGCGTAAATGGGCCCTTCCTGGGTACCAACCAGGCGGACGGTACCGGCTTCGACGGCTTCGGGCCGTTCAGTGGTATCCCGTAAGACCAGGACCGGCTTGCCTAAGGAAGGCGCCTCTTCCTGGAGGCCACCGGAATCGGTTAAAATCAGGTCCATCCGGTTCATCAGGTGGACGAAGGGTTCGTAATCCAAGGGTTCCATGAAGACCACCCGGTCGTGACCGCCCAGCACTTCCTCAACCACAGCCCGCACTTTCGGGTTCTTGTGCATGGGGAAGAAAAGGGTGGTATCAGGAAAGTCTTCCAGAAGGCGGACCAGGGCGGCAAAAATCCGGTGCATGGGGTCCCCCAGGTTTTCCCGGCGGTGGGCCGTTAGAAGGAGCTTGCGGCCCGGCTGGGCCAGGGCTTCCTTGACCGGTCCCTCCGGAAAGCTATAGGGACGATCCAGGATGGTATTCAAGGCATCAATAACCGTATTACCGGTGGTGTAGATATGGTCTTCTGCGACCCCTTCAGCCAGGAGGGCGGCCCGGGCGCCGGCCGTCGGGGCCAGGTGAACCGCAGAAAGGACAGCTGTCAGCCGGCGGTTTCCTTCTTCCGGGAAGGGGGCGTACATATTGCCACTGCGTAAGCCGGCCTCTACATGGGCCACCGGCACCCCCTGGTAGTAGGCGGCCAGGGCCCCGGCAAAGGTGGTCGTGGTGTCACCATGGACCAGGACCATATCCGGTTGGACCTCGGCAATAACCCCTTCCAGGCCCCGAATCACCGCACAGGTGATATCCGTCAGGCTCTGGCCGGGCTTCATAATATTCAGGTCGTAGTCCGGTTGAATGTGAAAGAGCGCCAGGACCTGGTCCAGCATTTCCCGGTGCTGGGCGGTTACCACCACCACCGGTTCAAAGGCATCATGCCGCTCACAGGCCTTGACCAGCGGGGCCATCTTAATGGCTTCCGGCCGGGTTCCGAAAACAAACATGAGGCGTTTTGTCATTGGCCATCCCCCTTATCCATGGTTAAGTAGCCCTTGCGTAGGAGTTTTTCAATATGGGCCTCCAGCGCCTGGGCGATATCTACGTCATATTGTTCTTCTAGGACATACATCATCGAGACAGCGGTTTGGGCCACATCCAATAATTCTGAGGCAATGGCCCCTTGAATTTCTTTATCCGTATAACTGGACCGTTCGCCGGACAGGCCCCGGTACTTGCCAATGGCCTGGGCCAGCTCACCGGTTTCTTCCATGAGCTTTAGGGCTGTTGATTCTAAATTCGGGCTCAAGCCGTTTAATCTAGGTAGGGCAATCACTTTCTGATCCATGCTATCCCCCCATTTATAATATTAGCCAGATTAATTCCTATTATACGGAAGAAAAGCGTCTAGAACAACCGGCCTGTGAAAAAATGTGCAAGAAATCCCCACTTACAGGAAAGGGCAGGCCCCTGCGGCCAGACCGGGTAAAAGCCCTCGCCGGCAAGAGAAAACCTTGTCCCCGGCCGGTGGCCGTGATAGGATAAGCACGAGGTGAAAAGTATGTTAGAACGTCCGGACTGGGACAGTTATTTTATGGATATTGTACAAATTATAAAGACGCGGTCATCCTGCATCCGCCGGCAGGTGGGGGCTCTCTTGGTCAAGGACCACCGAATCATCACCACCGGCTACAACGGGGCCCCGGCCGGCATGGCCCATTGCGGTGACCTGGGGGGCTGTCTCCGGGTCAAGATGGGCTTTCCCTCCGGGGCCGGCCACGAATACTGCCGGGCCCTGCACGCTGAGCAAAACGCCATCATCCAGGCCGCCATTATGGGGGTATCTATCAGTGGGGCCACCCTCTACTGCACCGACTCCCCCTGCACCCTATGCGCCAAAATGCTCATCGGCGTCGGCGTGACCCGGGTGGTTTTTCTGGGAGCCTACCCGGACAAGCTGGCCATGGATTTATTCGCCGAGGCCGGCATTCCCCTGGAACAATACGACCCTGAGACCCGGCAGGCCACGGCCTACCAGCCGAAATAAAGAAGCGGCGTATCAAATAATCAAAATCATTTGATACGCCGCTAAGCAGTAACTACCAAGCCTCGCCCCACGGAGCAAGAACTAAAGTAAGTATAGTTGTTTCCCCAGTGTTTCGATAGGTTACATTAACTTGTTGTCGAAGAGCAATTGTAGTGTAAGAAGTCCCTATTAACGCATATTCTGAAAACCCTGTACTATAAGTATAGCCACCATTCGGCCACCATTTTCGTGTTTGAAAAGATGTATTACTACTTGCGCATTTTGCCTGAGCAACATGGTTACTTAAAGTGATAGCATTTGGATAATCATTACGCCAATTACCTGTAATCTTCGTCATTAAAACATAGTTATAATTTTGTTTATAATAAAACCTTCCCCAAGATTTTACACGCCCCCCATTATCCCATATTTCACCCGTCTCTTCAGATAGACCTGCTCGTCTCAAATCTTCTGCAGTAAGGTCAACAGCTACATCCCGAAAGTAAATATCTTCACTCACCTTCGATAGCTTATCATAAGGTGTTTGTAGCATTTTAAGTTGTGGCGACGTATACGTTCTAAGAATCACTTTTTCATTAGTTTTTGGATTAATTAAATAAGCATTTGTGCTATTCATCTCTGCCTGATCTACATTACACAAATAATCATTTCGGTCAAGAATTTCTTCAGCAGAATATGTTTTTTCTAGAGGGTGACTATCTGTTCCAGCAAAAGCGGGCGTTGCTAAGAAAGCTGCAACAACGATAACAACACAGCATAAGATTCCCTTTCTTTTCATCATATAAACCTCCCTTAAATCAACCGAAAATAACTATTGCGAGTATTTATATTTTATAGTATTATTACAGAGTAGTCAATGATTCTTTTTCGAAAGAGTGATTTTATGAATAAGTGCTTAATAAAACAATTTTTATTGCTAATTATTTCTATACTAACTTTTCCACTTTTTCACTTGATTGCTCATCAGCCATTTCTTTTTTATGCAGTTCCCCCCATAACACTCATTTTTTTGAAGACTCTTTTGACCTTATTGCCATGGCTAATCATAGGAGTTTTAGCCGGCATCTGCCTACATCAAATTCATTTTATTATTTCAAACACTTTTATCATTGCTTTGAATGGACTAACCATTTGTTGTTTGATACTCTTACTAGCTTTACCTTTTATCTTTCAACAGGTAGCTCCTATAGATTTTTTTGGCCCTTTACCCGCAGATATAAGCCTTTATACCTTACAACAAGGATCTCAGTACCTGGTCTTTCTCTGCGCCCTCGTAGACACCCTCCAAGTCCTGGCCGGGCGACATAAAAAATAGACACGGTTGCCGTGTCTATTTTTTATGCCTGGGCTTCAGCTTTCATAAATTGGCGAATTTTATTCAGGGAGTTCTTCTCCAGCCGGGATACCTGCATTTGGCTGACCCCTAAAATATCGGCAATCTTGGTCTGGGTCAGGTCCTCCACATAGCGGTAATAGATAACCTGGCGTTCCTGCATGTCCAGGTGCTCCATGGCCTCTTTCAGGTCCCGCTTGAGCTCTACGGTATCCAGGTTGCCGTCTTCTTCACCCAGGTAGTTGGCCAGGGTATTGACGTTGCCGTCAGCATCTTCCTGGACAGACAGGGAGGTGGTTTGGGTCGCCCTTTTGGCTTCAATGGCATCGGCCACTTCCTGCTCTTCTACCCCAATCATCTTGGCGATCTGCCCGGTGGAAGGGGATTCACCGAAGTTCTGGTAGTATTCATTTTCCGCCTTGGTAATATAGGTGCTCATTTCCCTATACTTCCGGGGGATGGTGATCCGCCAGGTGTTGTCCCGGTAGTAGTTCATCAATTTGCCGCTAACGGTCCGGTAAGCGAAGGTTTTAAACCGGACGCCCTTTTCCGGGTCAAAACGGTCAATGGCCCCCAGCACAGCAATCCGGGCCACCTGCAACATGTCTTCCTTTTCCCACGGCAAATAGCATTGTGCTTGACACCAGTAGCGCACCAGCGGCTCCATATTTTCAATAATTTCCTCCAGCTTAGCATCACTGGGATCGGCCTTATAGTCATGCACTAATTTTTCTATATCTTTTCTGTTGTTTGCCATAGCAGTCTCCATTACATTAAACTAACCGCATCCGTAAGCGCATGTCCCGGGATTCTTCCCGGTATTCCAGGTCATCGCTTAAGGCCCGGACCAGGAATAACCCGCGACCGCTTTCCCTGGTGATTTCCGCTTCCAGGCACTTGTGACAACCCTCCAAGGCTTCACCTTGCCAGGGGGCCGTCTGCCGCACGCTTACCCGGACACCATCCGCTTCAAAGGAACAGGTCAGGGCCACAGCCCCTTGACTATGCAAGAGGGCGTTGCCCAGCAGTTCGTATAGGCATAGCTTCAAATCATTGAGCCGGTCCGGACAGGCGCCGGCGACGGCTGCCGCTGTTAGGACTTCATGGATGGAGGGGCGAATATCGCCAATATCATAAAGAAGGAGCACTCTCATCGGATCCGTCACCTCTTTTCGTCTGCTCATCTACCAGGCCAGTGACCCGCTTTTCAACAATCGTCGATAATAAGGGGTCGGCACCTAAGGGCGGGGCCAGGAAAAAGCCGGCATCCGGGTAAGTCTTCTTTAGATTGCTGATCATATCCGGTAGATGCTTGGCACAATGGGTCCCCATGGCTAAAAAGAGGGGGATGATATAAAAGGTTCGTACCCCTTGCTCATAAAGGGCAACCACCGATTCAGGCAGGGTCGGCTTGGCAAATTCTAAAAAAGCATGGGCAGTGACATATTCCGGATGGGCCCGGGCAAAGCGGGCCGCTGTTTCCGTAACGGTCGCCAGGCCTTCCCGGCGGCGGCTGCCATGCCCGAAAATCACCACACCCTGTTTATTCATAAGAATCCGCTTCCGTCGGTAAAATAATCGCTAAAATGATGTAGAGACCCAGGGCCCCCATCATCGTAACGCCGGGTAAAATAGCCGGCAGGAAAAAGCAGAGCCGGACCAGGCTCACATCCCAGCCGAAATGATTGGCCAAGCCCTGGCAGACCCCTTCCAGCTTAGCGCCCTCTTTAGCCTTACTCAATCTTTTCTTGCGGCCGGAGCCATTCCCTTCATAAGCCACTTGTCTCACCTCGTTTTAAGAATCTACTTGCTTATTTTGAAAGACCACAAGGACCGGGGCAGCCCCGGTATCCTCTCGGGTTTGCTTCAATTAAACGTCAATATAGCCTTCGTCCTCAGGAATCACAGCTGCCAGAACGGCATAAATAATCACCATACCAAAAAAAGGAATCGGCGGCAAAAAGGCCAGAAGGACAAAGCCCAGCCGGATATAGGATGCATCAATACCGAGAAACTCACTTAAGCCCTGGCAGACACCGGCAATTTTTTTGCCTTCCTTGACGCGACGTAATTTATTTAAACTCATGGTCAACCTCCATATTAAATGCTAGCAATTGAAAGCTAATCCGGCATCTAGTATAATGACAGCTAGTAACCCATCAGCTCAAAAGGAGATGTATTATGCGGATATTCCTATTTCTTATTTCCCTGATCATTGTGGCCGGGGCGGCCATCTTAGCCTACCTGGGTTTCAACGAAACCCTCCCCTTTGTCTACTACATGATTTCCAGCACCGCTCTAAGCGCCTGCCTGGCCTTGTTCCTGGGCCACTTTATGTACCGGACCTATGCCAATCGCAAGCGGGCCAAGGAAGCCGAACGGCTAAACGCCAGCCTGGAAAGTGAAAAGCGGGAGCTGGCCGCTCAACGCAACCAGCTCGAAAGCCGCTTAACGCGCTGTGGTACACCTTTGGGTGCTACTCAGGACCTAGACCCGGACTTGACCCAAAAAATCGCTATGACACCGCCGGAAGCTTAAGACAAAGACCGCCCACCGGGCGGTTTTTTTATGCCCGGGGGCCGGATACAAAGGGAATGAGGCCCCGGTCTAGGAGCACCAGCTTATTTTGCAGGCGACGGAAGAATTCCCGGCCCACCTGCCAGTGGCTCCGCAAGTAAACAATTTCATCATCATACAGGGGCTGGTCCTGGTGGACCTTTTCACGGATAATCGCCAGTTCATCCTGGTCGGCAATAATGCCATCCATGAAAATATAGCTTTCCCGCCGGGCATCTGCAGCCAGGAGTCTTTCCCACTCCATTTCAATGAGCTTGCTGAAGAGCCAGTAGCTCACAAAGGCCGTACAGACTTGAACCGCCCGGTCTGTATTAAAGACAGTGCCCTGTTGCAGGATGCGGGCAATGGCCTGCATATTGTCCAGGGTCCGGGCCTTGCTTTCAACAAAGACCGTCTCATCAATATGGCCTGTCCGGAGGCAGGCGTTGAATTTTTCAAGCATATCATCGTCATTTTGCTGGGTTATTAAGCGAGCGGGCCCCTCTTGCAGTTCTGCTAAGGCGAAGCCAGTTGCGATAGATGCCGTCAGCCAAAATGTACGCTCTGATGCAAACAGACTCTCTACGGATAGGCGGTCGCCTTGGCGTAGCGCCTTAAACCCCTCCATCATCGGTTGCGTCATTTTTGTCCACCTACTTTAACTTTAAAACTTACTTCTCTAAATACCCTCCCCCGGCAGCCCACAAACTGGACTTATTCTAATTCCTTATTTTTAGCCGTCAAAATATGGTAGAGCCAGTCATTGACCGGCGCAGACATTTCATGCTTTTCAGCGAGCTTGCAAACCGTACCGCTAAAGAGCTCAACCTCTGTCGGTCGACCGGCCTCCAGGTCTTGGAGCATGGAGGGCTTGCCGTCAGCGGCAAAGCCATCGGCCACGCCTAGCCAGCCCTTAAGGTCGTCCTCTGTCAGGTCCACCCCTTCAGCCTTGGCCAGGGGGAGGACTTCCCGCATGGCCTGGACCATTTGGTCCCGGGCCTCGCCCTGTTTTTGGATGACCCCGTAGCCATCGCCGTAAACGCTGACCACCTGGTTAAGCCCCACGTTAAACATAAACTTATTCCAAAGCTGGCGGCGGGCATCTTCCGGTAACTCAATGGCGATATCAACCCGGCGGAAAAAGTCGACCAGGTCTTGCAGCCGGTCTTCCTGCCCTGCTGACCGGACCCCCAGGGCCAGTTGGCCGGCCCGGCTATAGTGCATGGTATGCCCCTGGCGGGTGGCGTCCATGCCCTGGGCGACACAGTAAAGGACCTGGTCATCGCCAAAGGCTTCTGCTAAGTCCTCTTCGCTGGCGATCCCGTTCAAAATAGAAATAATCGTCGTATGGTCGTCAATAAAGGGCTTCATTTCTTTGATGGCACCGGCCAAAGCCTGGTACTTGACCGCAAAGATGGCCAGGTCCAGGGCCTCACCCGCCGCCGGTGCCGTGACAAAGTTCAGCTGCAGGGGCTTATCATTCACAATAAAGTCTGCCTCAGCGTAGCTTTTCAGCCGCGTCTTGTCTACAATGACATTTAACTGGCCTTCCGGTAACCGGTCAGCCATTTGAGAAGCCAGCAGCATACCCATGGCCCCCATGCCGATGATACCGACTGTTTCAATTGCCATTTACATCACTCCCAAATGATTTAACTTTGGCTTAATTATAACTCACTTTTCCACCTTTTACCACAAAAGCCCACCCGGGATAAAAGGCCTTCTTGCAAAAACAGCCCCAGACCTGTATAATAGAAAAACCGCACTAGGTGGGGCGCTAGCGGTGCCCTGTTACCTGCAATCCGCTATAGCAGGACTGAGGCCGACCCGCGGGAAGTAATTTTAAGGTCTGGCGATCATTAAGTAGTGATGACAGTCGGGTCCGACGCAATATGTCCCTGTGAACCTTGTCAGGTCCGGAAGGAAGCAGCAATAAGCAGGTCCACATATGTGCCGCCGGGGTGCCTGGCTCGAGCCGGCTGGTGGTTTGCCGCTTGGGAGCGTTTTTCAATGGTCGGTGTGCGGCTACATATCATCAAATCGCCCTTGTGGGCGATTTTTTTATATTTGCGCAAAAAAGCCGTACCTAGCTCCTTGGAGGATGCAGGTACGGCTTCTCATTAACTGCCGAAAACCAACCGGGCCAGGGGTAGGCCCACCAGCATGGTGACAAAAACACTCCACAGGGTCATGGAAACGGCATAAAGGTAGACATGGCGGCCGCTAATCCACTCCCTGTTCCCATGCAGGAGGGCCGCATGGGGCGAGGCCACCGGGGTGATGACCGCGACAAAAACGCTCATGGTGACCAGGGTCACCGGGACGAGGGGGTTAAAGTCGCCACCGGCAGACAGGGCATGAATCAGGGGCATGAGGACCACCCCCATGGCTGCATTATTACCAAAGTTGGTAATGACGGTCCCGCTCAAGACACCCAGGAGGCTAAAGACTGCCAGAGACCGGCCGCCTAAAACCGGGTAGAGGACGTCATGGAAGTAGTCCGTCACCCCGGTCCCTTCGCTGCAAAGGGCGCCGGCCACAAAGAGGGCGGCCATAACCAGGAAGACAATCCCCCACTGAATCTGGGCAGCTGCCTGCTTAAAGTTCAAAAGGGGCTTGCCCTCAACCCGGACGGCAATCATCACCGTTACAATGAGGACCATAACCCCGGACGAGCCAAGGGCCTGTAGGAAAGCGGTTAATGCCCAGGTCTTGGGCATGATACTGGGCAGGAACATCAGTAAAATACTCATGCACAAGACCCCCAGGAGGACCCTCTGCCGGCGGTTCATTTGGTGGAGGTCCAGGGCATCAAAGTAGGCCTGTAAGTCAATATTTTTAAGCTTCTCGGTATCCGGCCTGAAGATGACCCGCATGGCCAGGAGGTAACCGGCCAGCATGACGAGCGTGGTCGGTATAACGACCGCCATATAGAGGGCATTATCCATGACCTGGCCGGAAGCGGCCGCATAAGACCGTAATATGGCCAGGGCCGGCCCTTTAAAGGGGAAGGTGGCAAAGCCTAAAATACTGGCATAGACCACCCCAAAGATCATCAAAGAGGTGTAGCGGTCGGCAATGGTATAGCCCACCGACCGGAGGATGCTGTATAAGATGGCCCACATGAGCAGGATGGTCGCCGTCCCGCTGGTAGAGGCCGAAAGCACATAGGTGGCAAATAAGAAAATCGCACTAAAAGCCCAGGGCCGGCCCTTGACGATGGGCAGGCTTAAAAAGAACTTGGAAATATGGTTGGCCACCCCTTCATTTTCAATAGGCACCAGCATGGCCATAATAAGCAGGAGCTGCCAGACCACATCATTACCCATGGCCTGCATAATAGCCTCAGAAACGGTGGCGTAGTCGGTAAAGCCCATGGCCAAGATCCCGGCCAGGCTGGGCCAAATGGTCCCGACCGTTGACCAGCCGTAGATGAGGGCAATAAAAATGCCTAAAATTTGCATCCCCAGGGGCGTGATGGTCCCCGGCGCCGGCAGTAGGGAAAAGCCAAACATAATCCCCAGGGTGACCAGGCTATTGACCAAATAGGCCCAGTTTTTCTTTTGATTCGTCAAGCAAATACCTCCTTCATCATTCACAGCAATAAAAATAAGTACCGTTTCAGTGTAAAGGAAGAAAAATACCAGGTCAATTGGCCGCTAGAGGGTCAGTTAATTGTCTGAATTTATTGACATGGGTCCCCTTCTTTGCTAATCTATACGTACGTTATAGCGTACGCTGTTTTGCGGTTAAACTTTTTTATTTAGGAGGCCCTATGAACGATCCTTTCCCCTTTCTTGGTGACAGGCTCAAGGCCCTGCGCAAGGACCGGAGCCTAAGCCTGGCCGCTGCCAGCGACCTGTGTAATGTCTCCAAAACCATGCTAGGCCAAATCGAGCGGGGCGAATCGACCCCGAGCATCACCACCTTATGGAAAATTGCCGGCGGCTTCAAAGTATCTTTTGCCTCCCTCCTGGCCGATGACAGTGACCGCTACCTCCAGGTGGCCATCGGCCAGGAAGAGGTCCTCACTGAAGCCGATGGGGCGGTCCGGCTCTGTCCTGTCTTTCCCTTTGCACCGGAAACCGGTTTCGATTATTTCTACGTCACCATGGCCCCCGGCACGGGCTATACCTCTACCGCCCATCCCAATGCCAGGTACGAGCACATCATTGTCACCCAGGGGACCCTGACCCTCATCTGTCACGGTCAGCCCCACCGGTTAAAGGCCCCGACAGGCTTCCGCTTTGTCCCCTCGGGCAGCCACCAATACATCAACGAAACGGAAGAAACCCTTGTTTTTCAAGATATCATGTCTTACTGAGTCCTAAAGGAGGTCCCTATGCTATCTGATCGCATCCGTCAAGCCAAAGACAACTACATCAACACCATGCCCCATATTTCCATTGAACGGGCTCGGATTTGGACCGAATCCCACCAACGGACCGAAGGCATGGCCACCCCCATCCGCCGAGCCATGGCCTTTAAGGATACCTGCGAAGAATTGGGGGTCTACATCTTTGAAGGGGAGCTGATTGTCGGCGCCCTGGGTGAATACCGGAAGTGCGGCGTTCTGACCCCGGAATTTTCCTGGTCCTGGGTTGACCGGGAAATGGACCGCTTCGCCGAACGCCCCCAAGACCCCTATGCCATTGAGCCGGAGCAAAAAGACTACTTACGCAAGCACGTCTTCCCCTACTGGGCCGGCAAGAGCCTGGAGGAAGCCTTTTTAAACCAGGTCGACCCGGAAGCCGCCAAGGTCACCGTCGATACCTCCATCGTCGACAACGACTCCAAGTGGCGGCAGTCTGTCGGGGAAATCACCCCGGACTACCAGGAGGTCCTCTTTGTCAAGGGCTTTGGCGGCATTATCCGGGAGGCCAAGGCCAAGCTGGAAAGCCTCTCTGCTACCCGGGCCGAGGACTTGGACAAGATGACCTTTTACCGGTCCATTATCCTCACAGCTGAAGGGATTATCCGCCTGGCCAACCGCTATGCCGACCAGGCCGAGACCCTGGCCAAAGACGCCGGCGGCGCCCGCCGAGAAGAGCTCCTGACCATCGCCGCCAACTGCCGCCGGGTGCCGGAACACCCGCCCACCACCTTCTGGGAGGCCCTCCAGTTTGTCTGGTTTACCCAGCTGGGCGGGATCTTAGCCGAAAACCCCCTGGCCCTGAACCCGGGCCGGTTTGACCAGTACACCTTCCCCTATTATGAAAAAGACGTCGCCGCCGGCCGACTCACGGAAGACTGGGCCCTGGAACTCATCGAGTCTCTCTGGCTCAAGATGTCGGAATGGGTCTGGACCATTTCTTCAAATACAGCCGACTTCTTTGCCGGCTACAACCAGTTCCAAAACCTCACCGTCGGCGGTAAGGACCGCCAGGGCCAGGACGCCACCAATGCCGTCTCCTATCTGGCCCTCAAGGCCACCGGCGAATTGCAAACCCACCAGCCCGGCCTATCGGTCCGGCTCCACCAGGATGCCCCCCAGGCCTTTGTCAATGCGGTGACCGACCTGGTCGCCCTGGGCACCGGTTTCCCGGCCATCCACAATGATGAAGTCGGTTACAAGATGCTCCTAAACAATGGCATTTCACCGACAGATGCCCGGGACTGGAATAACTGCGGCTGCGTGGTCCCCCACTTCCGCAAGGTCAGTGAATGGACCTCAGCCGTCAACCTCAATATCCCTGCCGCCCTGGAATTTGCCCTAACCGGCGGCAAACTCCGGCTGACCGGGGAAAAAAAGGGGATTTCCGACAAAAGCCTGCCGGACTACGCCAGCTATGCTGACCTGGAAGCGGCCTTCTTTGCTGAATTTGACCGGCTGGTCGCCCTGTCCGTATCCAATACCCTCCTGGCCCAGAAGCTCCACCGGGACCAGGCCCCCCGTCCCTTCCTGTCCGCCACCTTAGGCGCCTGCCTGGAAAATGGCCGGGACCTGGTCGACTGTGGGGCGGAATACAATGTGGGCCCGGTCATCACCTCCATGGGGATTGCCGTCTGCGCCAATGCCCTCTATGCCATCAAGCACCTGGTCTTTGATGAAAAGACCGTCTCGGCCGAGGACCTCCACCAGGCCCTGGAAGCCGATTGGGCCGGCTATGAAGTCCTCCGGCAAAAGATCCTCAACCTACCCAAGTATGGCAACAACATCGATGAAGTAGACCGGATTGCCGTTAAAATCGCCAACCACCAGTATGAGGCCATCAACAGCTATAAGGACATCAATGGAAATGCCTTTAAGTCTGCCTTTATGGGGATTTCCAACTACCTACCCACCGGGAAAATCCTAGGGGCTACACCGGATGGTCGCCATGCCCGGGCCCCGATTTCCGAAGGGGTCTCCCCCTATGCAGGGACCGACCAGTCCACCCCCCTGGCCGCCATGCGGAGCGCCGCCAAGCTCAACCAGGACGTCCATTCCGGTGGGACCCTTATGAACCTCCGGATGAGCCCCAGCCTGGTCAACAATCCCCGGGGTCGGGCCAACCTGGGCCATATGATCAAGAGTTTCTTTAACCTGGGCGGCTTCCATGTCCAGTTCAATACCGTCTCCAACGAGACCCTCTACGCTGCCCAGAAAAACCCGGAAAACTACCGGGACCTCCTCGTCCGCGTGGCCGGCTATTCCACCCAATTTGTGAACCTGTCCCGGTCTATGCAGGATGCCATCATTGACCGGAATAGCCATGACAGCTTCTAAACCGACCACCGGCCCCCTCTATGGCTACCTGACCAATATCCAGCATTTTTCCGTCCATGATGGCGATGGCATCCGGACCACCTTTTTCTTTGCCGGCTGCCCCCTGGCCTGCCGCTGGTGCGCCAACCCGGAAACGGCCAGCCTGAAAAAGGCCATCCTCTTCTACCCGGATAAGTGTCAGGCCTGCCAGGCCTGCCGGGCCGTCTGCCCCTATCCCGGAGGCTTAGACCTCAGCCGGGCCCAGGACCGGGCCCGGTGCCAAGGCTGCGGCCTTTGTGCCACCGCCTGCCCGACAGGCGCCCGCCGGCCAACCATCTCGGCCTACACCGTCGACGACCTGGTCCAGGCCGTCCTCCCCTACCAGTCCTTTTTCACCGCTTCCGGCGGGGGCGTGACCTATTCCGGTGGCGAATGCACCGGTCAGGCGGCTTTCTTAGACCGGTTAAGCCAACGCTTCTACGACCTGGCCATCAGCCAGGCCATGGAAACCTGTGGCTACTTTGACTTTGACCGCCTCTGGCCGACCCTGGCCCGGCTGGACCTGGTCTTCTTCGACCTCAAGCACATGGACCCGGCCCGGCACCGCCAGCTGACCGGCCTGGACAACCGCCTAATCCAGGACAACTTTAAGCGGCTGGCCGCCCGGCATCCCAGGGTCATCGTCCGAATCCCCCTCTTGCAGGGGGTCAATGATGACCCGGACCATATCCGCCGGCTGGCCCAGTTTGTGGCCCAATACGCCCAGGACCCGGCCATTGACCTCCTCCCCTACCACGCCCTGGGACGGGACAAGGCCCAGGCCCTGGGCCAGGACCAGCCCCTCTACCAGGCCCCTGACCCATCCCATATCCAGACCCTCAAGGCGGTCATCCGGCAGGCCGGCTGCGACCCTGTGACAGATGCCTAGCTTTCGGCCTACGCCTCAAACGTTAGATTAAAACCCTTTACTGGGCCACCGTCCAACCGGTGGCCTTTTTTTATACCTGCCCCTGGCTGGGCCCCTTATTTTTGAACAAAAAAAGACCCCGATCCGGAATATCCCGGATCGGGGGTAGACGGAGAGAGAGGGATTCGAACCCTCGATACGGTTTCCCGTATACACGATTTCCAGTCGTGCTCCTTCAGCCAAGCTCGGACATCTCTCCAAGTGAAAAGCCGATATTAAGTATATCGGAAGATGGAACAAATGTCAATAAAGTTTAGCCTTATTTTTACGATTTCTCTGAACTGGCCCCTAAGGCTTGTCCTTTTTGTATAAAGGGCTGCCTTGGTCTTGTCCCTCATCCATAGCCCATAAAAAAACGGACGGGTGAAGGGCCCTGTCCTCCAGCCGCCACCAGGTCAGCCCAGCAGGCTGTAGCCAATCCCCATAATTAGGAAAAAGCTAAGGGCCAGGAGGCCATTTAAAAAGGCAAATAAAATATTCTTATGAAAAATCGAGCCAACCAAGCCTACAAGCCCAAGCAAGGGGCAAATGACAAGGCTGGTGAAGCCGATGGGCCGGAAGGCCCCTATCCAGGCCTCTTTAAAAATAAAGCTGACCACCAGGGCTGCTAGGCCAAGGACTAGGGTCCATCTTTCTACATTTTTGCCGACTGTTCTCATGCCAACAACCTCCTTTCAGGGAATTATAGCACAGATTGCTCTTAAAGGGATCCCTTTTGCGCAAGCTTGACTAGCAGATTTTTTTACCAGGGCAAAATAAAAAACCACCGGAGACCCGGTGGTTTTTCGACATGTCAGTCAGACTTATTTCACGATATCGCTGTTATCTTGTGCGTAGGATTCTACTTGCACTTCGAAGTGTGCTTTCGGATGTAAGCAGGCCGGGCATTTTTCCGGTGCTTCTTTGCCTACATAGATGTAGCCGCAGTTGCAGCATTTCCAGCGGACGTCATGGTCACGTTTGAATACGGTGTCATTGTTGACAGATTCTAACAGGGCCAGGTAACGTCTTTCGTGTTCACGTTCAACTTCGCCAACGTGTTTGAAGCGATCGGCAATTTCATCAAAGCCTTCTGCACGAGCGTCTTCTTCCATGCGCTTGTACATGTCGGTCCACTCGTAGTTTTCACCTTCAGCAGCCATAGTCAGGGCTTCAGGGGTAGCAGGGATTTTGCCGCCGTTTAAGTAACGGAACCACAATTTAGCGTGCTGGTGTTCTTGTCTAGCCGTTTCAAAGAAGATATTTTGGATTTGCACATAGCCGTCTTTTTTAGCTTGTGCCCCAAAATAATCATATTTATTACGTGCCATAGATTCACCGGCAAAGGCTTCTTGTAAGTTTGCTTCTGTTTTAGTCCCTTTAATGTCTTTCATTTCTCTAATCTCCTCCTCGAAAATGATTAAATGATTTCCTCCAAATCAATATCATCGGTGACATACTCACCTAAGCTAGTATATAACCGGCTTTTTCATTTCTAAACAAAAATACTGGTCCTTCTTGACAAAAATGACCCCGTAGGGTCTTTTGGCATCCATTAGGATTTGGCCAGAGAGTAAGTGTGCCCATCCTTATGTAATGAGATCACCACATTACCGGTAAATAGGTCTACATAGCTGAAAGATAAGCGACGCTCATCTTCATCCGCTTCATCCCCCACGCGAACAACAAATAGGTTTGGATATGTATTCTCCAAAACACCTTCATAGGGGACTATGCGTTTGCGGCCTACATTCGCATCAACATCAATGTCACAACCGACAAACGGCGTTAATGCCTTACGTAAATGCTCAATGGTTCTCCTGGACATCCAGCCTTCACCCTTTCGTTGGTCTTTGCAACGGACTGTGTCTAGTATAACCTATTAGAGTAGATTTGTCAAATTGACCAATGATTATACAAAGACTTGACCCCTGTGTCAAGAGCAAAAGTGATGGTTTTGTCAATTTTTCAAAAAAAGAGGGGCCTTCCTGACAGGCCGGTGACCTGGCCTTGGCCGGCCCTTGATAGACAAAAACCTGCAGAGCTATCTCTGCAGGTTGTCAATTATTCTTCTGCGGACACCTGAACCCGGAGGATCGGGTGGACATCCGGATGGAGCTTCAGGGTGACTTCTGTCACGCCCAGGTCCTTGATCTTTTCCGGTAAAACAATTTTACGACGGTCAATATCAATGTTGTGCTGATTTTTCAGGGCTTCGGCAATTTCTTTATTGGTAATGGCCCCAAAGGTTTTGCCGCCGGCACCGACCTTGGTAAAGACTTCTACCTTGGCCTCTTTCAGCTCTTCAGCAATAGCCTTGGCCTGGGCCAGTTCGTAGGCCGCCTCTTCTGCCTGGGCTTCTTGCCGGTCTTCCAGGTTTTTCATATTGTTCTTGGTGGCTTCAATGGCCAGGCCATTAGGGATGAGGTAGTTCCGGGCATAGCCGGTCTTGGCGTTGACGACTTGGTCTTTTTTGCCAACCTTAGCCACGTCTTGTAATAAAATCACTTTCATGGGCATGCTCCTTTCGAAATTGGCTTCATCATAGCAGAATAGCCGGTCCTTCGCAAGTTTTAGCTCTCGGGGTCGCTGGCATGGCTGGGCTTTTTATTGCCAATTTTTTCCGCCCGCCGGGCCAGTTCACTATCGATGGTAGCCGGGTCCAGGCCCTTTTCCGCCATGAGGACGGTCAGGTGGTAGAGGAGGTCGCAGATTTCCCCGGTCAGGTCAGCCCGGTCGGTATTTTTGCCCGCAATGATGACCTCGGCGGCCTCTTCCCCTACCTTTTTCAAAATCTTATCCAGGCCCTCTTCAAATAAGTAGGCGGTATAAGAGCCTTCAAAAGGGTCAGCCTGCCGGCAACGAACCACCTGGTAAAGCTGGTCAAGACTTTGCATCACAGGTTCCCCCTATCGTTTTCTTTAAGAATATCATTAAAAAAACAGGTCACTGCCCCGGTATGGCAGGCCGGGCCGGCGGGCCGGACCCTGATGAGCAGGCTGTCCTTGTCGCAGTCGGCAGTAATGGAGAGGACTGTCTGGGTATTGCCGCTGGTGGCCCCCTTGTGCCAAAGGGTCTGACGGGACCGGCTCCAAAAAACCGTTTCCCCCAGGGCCAGGGTCTCCCTTAGGGCGGCCTCATTCATATAGGCCAGCATGAGGACGGCGCCGGTGTCGGCGTCCTGGACGATGGCCGGCACCAGGGCGGACTTTTCAAAGTAGGCGGCCAGGTCCTGCATCAGTCAACCTCCAGGCCTGCGGCCTCCAAGGCAGCCTTGATGTCCCCGACAGAGGTCTCACCGAAGTGGAAAATGGAGGCGGCCAGGGCGGCGGCACAGTTGGTCTCCTTGAGGACGTCAACCATGTCCTGGACACTACCGGCGCCCCCGGAGGCGATCACCGGAATGGAAACAGCCTCGGTAACGGCCCGGGTCATATCCAGGTCATAGCCGGCCTTGGTGCCATCGGCATCAATGGAGGTCAGGAGGATGGCTCCGGCCCCCAGGTTCTCCACTTCCCGGGCCCAGGCCAGGAGGTCCTTGCCGGTATTTTCCTGGCCGCCGGCAACGAAGACCTGCCAGGTCGGGCCCACTTTTTTGGCGTCAATGGCGGCTACGATGGTCTCGCTGCCAAATTTTTCAGCGCCGGCCCGGATGAGGTCCGGCTTTTGGACAGCAGCTGAATTAATGCCAACCCGGCTGGCCCCGGCCGCCAGGGCGGCCTCAATATCTTCCAGGGACCGGATGCCGCCCCCCTGGGTCACCGGCAGGTCGGTGGCGGCACAGACGCTTTTTAAGACATCCAGCCGGGTGGACCGGCCTTCCGGCCCGGCGGTGATATCCAGGACGACCAGTTCATCGGCCCCCTCCCGGGTATAGCGCTGGGCCAGGTCGGCAGGACTACCCACGTCCTTGACATCTTCAAAGTGGACGCCCTTGACGACCTTGCCGTCTCTGGTGTCCAGGCAGGGAATAATTTTTTTCTTAGACATGGTCTTCACCTCTAGCAATCTCCAGGGCTTCACTGAGGTCCAGGGTCCCTTCATAGATGGCCTTGCCGCAAATGACCCCGTCAATGGCCAGGTCCTTGATGGCCCGGATGTCTGCTGCGGTCCGGACTCCGCCGGAGGCGATGATTTCCGCCTCAGGCAGGGCCTGGCGCAGGGCGGCCAGCCCTTCTAAGTCCGGCCCGGTCAGGGTCCCGTCCCGGCTGATATCTGTGTAAATAAAGGTCCGGACACCCATATCTGCCATTTTTTCAGCCATTTCGGTGTAGTGGATATCGCTGGTGGAAGTCCAGGCGTCACCGCAAATGTAGCCATCCTTGGCATCAATACCGACGGCCACCGATTCGGGCCCGAAGTTGGCAACGGCCCGGCGGACAAAATTGGGCTCTTCAATGGCAATCGACCCTAAAACCACCCGCCGGATACCCTTGTTTAGGTAGTGGCGGATCTGGTCAGCGGTCCGGATGCCCCCGCCCAGTTCAATCCGCAGCTTGGTCCGTTTGGCAATTTCTAAAAAGATCCCGCTATTTAAGGCCATGCCCTGGAGGGCGCCGTCCAGGTCCACCATATGCAGCCAGCGGCAGCCCAGGGCTTCGAATTTTTTGGCGGTATCCAGGGCGCTGTCGGCCACTTTATGGGCGGTGGTCAGGTCTCCTTGATAGAGGCGGACACAGGTGCCCCCCTTGATATCAATGGCAGGTAAAATAATCATCTTTGCCTCCTTTGTGAATCAGGCGTGGAAGACGCCCTTTGTTGATAAGACACCATCTCGCTTCATAAGGGCTTTCCGCATGGCATGGGCCACACTCTTAAACATGGTCTCAATGCAGTGGTGGTCATTTTTACCGGATAAGACGGCAATATGCAGGGTAATGCCGGCATGCATGGCAAAGGCCCGGAAAAATTCCTCAACGAGCTGGGTATCCAGCTGGCCGACGGTCGGGGCGGTAAAGGTCGCATCAAAGGCCAGGTAGGGCCGGCCACTGACATCGACCACGCAGCGGACCAGGGCCTCATCCATGGGGATATAGGCATGGCCGTAGCGGACCAGGCCGGTCTTGGTGCCTAGGGCCTGGTGGAGGGCATCCCCCAGGACAATCCCACAGTCTTCCACCGTGTGGTGGCCGCAGACTTCCAGGTCACCGTTGCAGTAAAGGGTCAGGTCCCAACCGGCATGGACGGCCAGGGCGGTCAGCATGTGGTCAAAAAAGCCAATGCCTGTATCAATATTGGTATGGCCATTCCCGTCTAAGTCAAGTACCAGATGAATGTCCGTCTCTTTGGTATGGCGGCGGCGTTCAATACTCATCATCTGGCCTCCTTTCTAAAAAATCAGCAACTGCTTGTATAAAGGCTGCGTTTTCTTCAGGTAAGCCGCAGGTGACCCGCAGGCCCCGGTCTCCAAAGCGGCGGATGATGATCCTCTGCCCCTGTAAATAATCGTCCAGGGCCGGGGCATCAGGGACTTCAAAATAAATAAAGTTCGTCACAGAGGGGTAGACCCGGTAGCCGGGCCGGCCCCTGACCAAGTCTTCCAGAGCTGCCTGCAGCTTTTCCCGGCCGGCGACGATACTGGCAATCCGGTCGGCCAGCTGGTCCGGCTGGTCATAGAGCTGACTCCCGATGACCTGGGACAGGCTGCTGACATTATAGGGGCTCTTAAGGGCCCGCATGTCCTCCAAAAGCCCGGTCGGCAGGACCCCGAAACCCAAGCGCAGGGCCGCCAGGCCAAAGGCCTTGGAGGCCGTCCGTAAAACGGCCAGGTTGCCCTCCGGACGGACCCGGTCCAGGACGCTCTGGTCCCAGAAGTCCATATAGGCCTCGTCAACGACCACCAGACCATCAAAGGCGGCGGCCAGGTCCAAGACCCCTTCCCGGCTCAGGCCCTGGCCCATGGGGTTACAGGGGTTGGAAAAGAGGAGCATGCCGCAGCCGGCAGCCTGGGCTGCGGCCAGGTAGGCGGGGCCGTCCAGGCGGCCAGCCTCGTCCTTGGGCAAGGCCAGGGTCTCCACCCCGGCCAACCGGGCATAGCGGTCATACATGGAAAAATCTGGGCTGGTCAGGGCCAGCGGCTTGCCGGCCTTGGCATATGCGAGCATCAAAAGCTGGAGGAGTTCATCGGACCCGTTGCCGGCAATGACCTGGGCCGGAGCCACCCGGTAGTGGGCGCTAAAGGCCCGAATCAAGTCCCGGGCCTCGGGGTCGGGGTAACGGTTATAGGCCAGGTCATTTAAGGCATGGGCCAACCGCTCCCGGCTGGCACCGCTGAGGCTAAAGGGGCTTTCATTGGCATTTAAGCGTATTTTTTCCGGGGCCATCAGTCTTCACTCCTTATCTCTACCGACCGGCCATGGGCATAGAGGCCTTCCGCCTCTGCAAAGGCCAGGATGGCCGGGGCATCTTCAGCCAGGGCGGCCCGGGAATAGCGGGACACCTGCATCCGCCGGGTGAAGTCTTCCACCCCTAGGGGGGAGAAGAACCGGGCCGTCCCCCCGGTGGGCAGGACGTGGTTGGTCCCGGCCATATAGTCTCCGACGGCTTCCGGTGTATAGGGGCCTAAAAATACACTGCCCGCATGCCGGACCTGGTCCAGGCGGCCTTCCGGCCCCTCGCCGACCAGCTCCAGGTGTTCCGGGGCCAGGTCATTGGCCAGGGTCAGGGCCTCGTCCAAGTCTTGGGTCACAATAATAGCTGAATAATTGGCCAGGGCCTCCTTCATAATGGCCGCCCGGGGGGCCCGGCTGACCTGGTCAGCGACCGCCAGCCGGACGGCCTGGGCCAGGTCAGCATCCGGTGTAATGAGGATGCCGGCAGCCTGGGGGTCGTGTTCACACTGGCCCAGGAGGTCGGCGGCCAGCCAGGCCGGGTTAACCCCCGCCTCGGCCACAATAACAATCTCCGACGGGCCGGCAATCATATCAATATCCACCGTCCCGTAGAGGAGGCGTTTAGCTGTGGCCACATAGGCATTACCGGGCCCGGTGATCTTATCCACCTTGGGCACGGAGGCGGTCCCGTAAGCCAGGGCGGCACAGGCCTGGGCGCCACCGGCCAGGAGGACCCGGTCCACCCCGGCGACGGCACAGGCCGCCAGGGTCATGGGGTTGACAAGCCCCTCCTTCCCCGGCGGGGTGGCCACAATCAGGTCTTCCACCCCAGCAAGCCGGGCCGGGATGGCGTTCATCAAAACCGTTGAGGGATAGGCGGCCCGCCCCCCCGGTACATAGAGACCCACCCGTTGGAGGGGAAGAACCCGCTGCTCCAGCCGGACCCCCCGGCCCTTGTCCAGGACAAAGCCCTTGGTCAGCTGCCTTTCATGAAAGGCCCGGATGTGCCGGGCGGCCTTGTCCAGGGCTGCCTGCAGGCCGGGGTCCAGGCCTTCCAGGGCCACTTGACAGTCAGCCGGGGTCAAAAAGGTCACTGGCCCCTTAAAGCCATCAAATGCTTCGCTAAAGCGGCAAAGGGCGGCATCGCCCTCGGTCCGGACCGCAGCCAGGATGGCCTCGACCCGGGCCAACATGTCCGGGTCCGGGGCCTGGATGCGGCTGGCCAGGCGGTCAAGGAAACGGTCACAGGCCGGGCTCCCCAGTGCTAGTTCTGTAATCATTGGTCCACCTCCTGGGCAATCCGGTCGATAAAGGCTTCTATGGCCGGGTACTTGAGCTTCATAGCCGCTGTATTGACAATGAGCCGGGCAGACAGGTCCGCAACATCCTCAATGGCCTCCAGACCATTTTCCTTGAGGGTGGTCCCGGTTTCAACAATATCAACAATGCCGTCTGCCAGGCCCACCAGGGGCGCCAATTCAACAGACCCTTCTATTTTTATTATACCCACATCCATGCCCTTCCGCGCAAAATAGTCCCGGGTGACATTGGGGTACTTGCTGGCGATCCGGTGGCTAATGCCATCGGCATAAAAGTCACTCCCCTTGGGGACGGCCAGGGCAAAGCGGCATTTGCCGAAGCCCAGGTCCAGGACTTCGTAAAAGGAGCCGCCGTATTCCATGATGGTGTCCTTACCGACAATCCCCAGGTCACAGACCCCATGGATGACATAGGTGATAACATCCGGGGCCTTGGCCAGTAAAACCTCTATATCATCGCCGACCGGCAGGATCAGGCGGCGGCCCTTGTCGGCCAGGGCCTCGGTATCGTAACCGGCGTGCTTCATGAGGGCCACAGCTTCCTTTTCCAGCCGGCCCTTGGTTAAGGCTATTCTCAACATGTCAGTCCTCCTGCCAGTGTATGTCGCCATCTTTATAGATGATGATTCCTCGGGCCCCTAAGCGGGCCGCCTCTTCTTCGAGGTCCTCCACCCGGTCAGCCATGGCCAGGACCAGCCGGTCTGACCGGTCTGCCCGCCAACTGAGGGCGGCAGGTAGGTCCTCCGGCCCTGCATAGAGGAGGTAAAAGGGCTCTGTCTCCGGCCGCCGGCGGCGGTTCAGGACCTGGGCAATGAGGTCCACCCGGACGCCGAAGCCAATGGCCGGAATGGGGTAGTTAAAAGTCTCCAGGAGGCTGTCATAGCGGCCACCGGACAGGACCGCCTCGCCGCTGCCGCCCACATAGCCGCGAAAGACCAGGCCGGTGTAGTAGTCGGCCTGGTTGGTCAGGCTCAGGTCCAACATGATGTGATCCTCCCGGCAGAGGCTTTGGGCCAGGGCATAGCGTCGGGCCAGCTCATCCAGGATTGGCCCCACTTCCGGACTGGCCGGGACCAGGAGGGCCCGGGCCTTGTCTAAAATAGCATAGTCGCCGAAAAGGCCAGGCAGGGCCAGGAAGGCTTCGACGACCGGCCCCTGGCCATAGGGGGCCAGGAGGTCCCTGAGCCGGGAGAAGTTTTTCTCTTCCAGGGAGGTCCGGATCTGGTCAGCCAGGTCCTCATCCACTGCCAGGGCCCGGATCAGGGCCTCCACAACCCCTACATGGCTCAGCTCCAGCCGGTAACTGGTCAGGCCGGTTGCCTTGAGGGCGGCACAACTAAGGGCAATCATTTCCGCATCGGCCCGGTAGGCCCGGCTGCCCAGCAGCTCCACCCCGCACTGGTGCATTTCATTGGAAAAGCCCTGGAGGGTGGAGGAGTTTCTAAAAATCATTTCGTCATAAAAGAGCCGCAGGGGCAGGGCCTTGCCGGAAAGCTTGCTGGCCACCAAGCGGGCAATGGGGACGGTGGCATCCGGCCGGACGACCGTCAGCCGGCCATGGCGGTCTATGGACTTCACCATATTTTCTTGGGGAAAGTAGCGTTTTTTATCGGTAAAAACGTCATAATACTCGAGGCCCGGTGTCCGCACTTCTTCATAGCCATAGCGGCCGAATAAGCGGCGCAAGTCACCGGCTACCCGGTACTCCCGGGCCGCCTGGGGCATCAGGACATCCCCAGATCCTTCCGGGGTTAAGCCTGCCATTTTCATTGCTCTGGGCTCCTTTCACAGGAAAAATCACTGCGGCCTGGCCGCACGGTTGCTTTATCTAATTAACGTGTTACCACGATGTATCACCATTTTAGCCCAGTAAAGTGTTTCCGTCAACCCTTACTGCTTATTTTCCCCTTCTTGACCCAGGGCGGCCTGGACCCGGTCGGCGTCATAAAAGAAGAGGCCCGCCCGGTCCAGCCAGTCCCTGATGGCCTTGGCCTCCGGCCCATCCTCGGTGAGCTCACTGACCAAGTCATAGTAGCCCTGCAGGCCACCGACACCGACAAAGGGGGCCGTCCCCATCCCCTGGATTAGGCGGGGGAGCTGGCCGGCCACCGGCTCGTCCATATCCTCGGCGGTCATCTCCCAGCGCCATTCGTCGGTCATGTCATAAATAAAGGTGAGCTTAGGGTGGTCGGCTAAGAAGGGGTCCAGGGGGAGGTCCGATGCCCGGACGATCATGGTTTCGCCGGCCACTTCGGCCACTTCTTCCCCCTTGGCCTCTGCCTCGGCCCGGCGCTGGGCCTTGAGGGCCTTGGCTTCATCCAGGAGCTGCCGGTCTTCGGTAATCCGCATTTTGAACTCATGGCAGAGGAGCTCCCAGCTTTCCCGGCCGCTATAGCCTCCGGCCAGGCTCAGCCAGCGGCCCAAGTCTGCAGCCGTGGCCTGGTAGGGGACCAGGAGCTCCCGCCAGACCGGGCTATCTCCTTCGGTAAAGGTCATCATGATTTTTCTCGCTGCTTGCATATTTGCCTCCTCATCCGACATCCGGTCGGTTCATTACTGACATCTCTTAAGATAAAACCACAATCCTCCCGGGACCGAGGGCTTCAGTTGACAAGTGCCTCGCCCTTGTGCTACTTTAGCCATACATTACCTTTAGGAGGATACGGGTACTATGAAAAAGTCCTTTGTTTCTATTTGTATCATCGGCGCACTGGCCCTTAGTGCCTGTCAGTCGGCTGCCGAGCCGGCCAAAGAAACTGACAAGAACGACGCTACCAGCAAGGCGGCAGTAACCAGTCAAAAAGCAGACCCGGCTGCCGATAGCGCTGCCTTTGAAAGCATGGACCTGCCCCCCATCACTTACGGGGACAGCGGCTATGCCAAGGCCCCGGTCTCTGCCGATGCAGACGGCTTTGCCCTGGATACCACCATCCATATCCGGCTCTTTGCTGCTGACAAGGCCCAGGCCCAGAAGGCCATGGCGGCGGCCTTCAGTGAGGTCAACCGCTTTAACCATATCTTTTCCGCCACCAGTGACGGTGGCGAAGTGGCCGCCCTCAATAAAAGCGGCGAGGGCAAGTTAAGCCCCGAGGCCATCGCCCTTTTCGACAAGGCCATGGCCATTTACACCAGCACCGGCGGGGCCTATAATGTGGCCCTCTATCCGATCACCCACTTGTGGGGCTTTGACACCGGTGACTACCGCCGGCCTGACGACCAGTCCCTCAGCCAGGCCCTGGCCCTAACCAACCCCAAGGATATCCGGGTCAACCCCCAGACCGGCCAGGTCAAATTTGCCCAGGCCGGCATGGGCTTAGACTTTGGCGGCATCAGCCAGGGGGCCCTTTCCAACCGGCTCATGGAAGTCTTGCGCCAGCAGGACATCACTTCCGGCTTGGTCATTATCGATGGCAATGTGCAGGTCCTGGGCCGCCACCCGGACAAGACCGACTTCCGGGTCGGGATCCAAGACCCCAAATCGGACCTGGGCTATATCGGCCAGGTCAACGTCAACAACAAGGCCGTCATCACCACCGGCGACTACCAGCGCCAGTTCCAGGCCGATGGCCAGACCTGGCACTCTGTCCTGGACCCCCAGACCGGCATGCCGGCCGTCAACGGCCTCAATTCGGTCAGCGTCATCGCCAAAAACGGGGCCACTGCCAGTGCCCTCTCCCGGGCCCTCTATGTCATGGGGCCGGCCAAGGCCATTGACTACTGGCGCCAGCACGCCGATGAATTTGACATGGTCCTCTACTATGACAATGAACAGGTCGCTGTCACCGGCGGTATCGCCAACAGCTACATCCCCAATAACAGACCGGCCCCGGACATCATCTCTGTCAAGGGCTAACACCTATCGACCCCAACCGCCCGGCTTTGGCCCGGCGGTTTTTTTATGCCTCCCCTTCCAGGCTGAGCTGGGCATTTTCATTGAAAAAGGCCCGGACCGATAGCTGGAGGAAGATAAAGACCGATAGGGCCACACTGGCCAGAATAGAGAGCATCATGATGATCTGGTAGCTGATGGCCACCAAAGGCGAGACCCCGGACAGGATTTGCCCGGTCATCAGGCCCGGCAAAAAGACAATCCCCATGCCCACCATGGAATTAATGGTCGGCAGGAGGCTGGCATCAAAGGCCGCCCGGAGCAGGGGCGCCAGGGCCTTCTTGGGTCTTGCCCCAAGCATGAGGGCCCCTTCGACCATGGCGCGCTGGGCCTGTAAGTCGGCCAGGAGCCGGTTGGCGCAGAGGGCCAGGGCGGTCATGGAATTGCCCACAATCATCCCGCCCAGGGGCACCACATACTGGGGGTTATACCAGGGATCAGCGGCCAGGACGGCCACTAAAAAGTAGAGCATACAGAGGCCGGTCCCACTGACCATAGCGATGGCCAGGCTCTTCTGCAGGCGGGGTGCCTGGCGAATGCCGGTCCTTTTATAGATATTAAAAATAGCGAAGACTTCCATGACCCCTAAAATCAGCAGGGTAATAATCGGCGCCGGGTTGTCAAAGACATAGATGAGCACATAGCCCACCAGGACCAGCTGGAGGGTCATCCGCATGGAGGCCAGGACAATCATCTTCCCCCGCCGGATCCCGGCATACCGGGCCAGGGCCAAGACCAGGAGAATGAAGGCATAGGCCGCCAACCCCTGCCAAAGGCCTAAATGAACAATGCCTTCAGCCATGGGCCAACTCCCGGCAGGCCTTGACCCGCCCGTGTTCCAGACTGATGATCCGGTCCGAATAGCTTTCAGCGATGGCCGGCGCATGGGTGACCATAACCAGCGTCTTCCCCTTGGCCCGCACCTGGCGGACCAGGGCCCCGATGACCTCTACCGCCGTCTGCTCATCTAAGGCTGAAGACGGTTCATCCAAAAGGTAGACCGCTGGATCCATGAGCAGGATTCGGCCCAGGGCCAGGCGCTGACCCTCCCCGCCGGACAGGTCCTTAGCCGACTCCTCCAGCGCCTTGTCTAAGGCCACCTGTGCCAGCACCTGCCGGAGGGCTCCTTCTTCAGCCGAGGCCTGGTCGGCCAGCTGGCGGCCCAGCTGGAGGTTATCGGCCACCGTACCCGGAAAAATCACCGGCCGCTGACCCAGCATGACCACCTGCCGGCGGAGGTCGACTGCATCCAGGTCGGCCAGGTCCCGACTTTGCCAGTAAATAGTCCCTCGGTCAGGACTAATCATTTTATTGAGCATCCGCAAAAGGGTGGTCTTGCCGCTGCCACTGCTACCGACAATAGACGTAACCGCCCCCTCCTCTATTTCTAAATCGGGAATATGGAGGATGCCTTTAAACTGTACCCCTCTTAATTCAAACAAAAAATCACCTCTCAGGTCTAGTATACACCCCCGGCCCGGGGAATAGGCAAGCATTTCCCCTAGACACAAAAAGCACGCCCGTCTGGCGTGCTTTTTTATTGGTGAATGTTGTAAAGGCAGACTGCCTAGTTGGTCTCACCAGGTTGGTGACGGCCGGTAATCCGGTCTTTAAAGGTATCGATGAAGACCGCAATAGCATTGTCGCCGCTGACGTTACAAGCTGTCCCAAAGGAGTCCTGGGTCAGGTACAGGGCGATCATGAGGCTGGCCAGGGCCCCTTCTACCGGGATACCAATCATCGGCAGGAAGGAGAGGGCACTCATAATAGCCCCACCCGGTGCGCCGGGTGCTGCAATCATGACAACCCCCAGGGTTAAAATGAAGGGAATCATGAGGCCCAGGTTATGGGGCATATCGCTCATCATCAGGACCCCGGTAGCGCAGCTGGTGATGGTAATGGTTGACCCCGCCAGGTGGATGGTGGCGCAGAGGGGGACAACGAAGTCCCGGATTCCCTTGGTCACGCCGTTCTTTTCCGCACACTGGAGGTTAACCGGAATGGTAATAGCCGAGGACTGGGTTCCTACAGCAGTCAGATAACCGGGCACCTGGTTCTTAATGAGCCGGAGGGGGCTCTTGCCACTGACGGTACCGGCAATGGTAAAGAGGACCGCCAGGTAGAAGAAGTGCAAGACCAGGATGACCACATAGACCTTCCAGAAGACCTTCAGCACACTCCAAACCTCACCGGTATAGCTCATTTTAGCAAAGGTCAGCCCGATGTAGATGGGTAAAATCGGGATGATGGTCTTGGCCAGGACCAGGTAAACGATTTCCTGGAGGCCGACAAAAACATCCTTGAGCAGGTCCCCAACAGACTTGGTATCATCCTTCATCCGCAGGGTGACAATCCCAATCCCCAGGATAAAGGCCAGGACAATGGCCGTCGTTACGCCGAAAATCGGGTCCAGGGTGAACTCTAAGTAAGGCTCGATTTCTGTGGCAGAGCTTTCCGTGAAATTTTTAATAATGTCGGATGTAATAAAATGAGGAAAAATAGCAGAATCCACGGTATAAGCCAGAGTCCCGGCCACCAGGGTTGAGCAATAAGCCAAGAGAACCGTAAAGCCTAAGAGGCGACCGGCCCCACCGGCTGCCAATTGGGCAATCCCGGCCGTTACAAAGGAAATAATGAGCAAGGGAATAATAAAGCTTAGGTACTGGGCAAAAATATTTGCAATCGTAGCAAAGACGCGGATAACCGGTTCATTGACAAGGCTCCCGACAATTAAACCGATGACAATCCCGAGGATTAACCGGGGGACCAGTCCGAGTCTTTTCTTTTTCTGTTCAGACAAAATAAACCCTCCTTTTTAATTTTTTTTACAAACAACCACCAAAGAAATAGTATCTAACTATGCAGGTATTTGCAAGTACAATTTGTCTTTTCTCGGCAACTTATCGTCCCCCGCTCACAACACCCTCGACCCCACCCGGGGAAGATGATAAACTATTCCCAGAGGAGGGATACCATGAATGATATATTAGTGGTTATAGATATGCAAAATGACTTTATCACCGGCAGCCTGGGAACCGCCGAAGGCCAGGCCATTATCAGCCAGGTGGTCGACCGGATTCGCCACCACCAGGGGAAAATTTTTGTCACCCGGGATACCCATGAAGACGACTACCTGACCCGCCAGGAAGGCCACCACCTGCCGGTGGTCCACTGCACCCGCGGGTCGAAAGGCTGGCAGTTGGTGCCGGAGGTGACCCAGGCCCTGGCCGGACGCGAAGTGACCTTTTTTGATAAACCGACCTTCGGCTCACCGGACTTAGCCCAGGCCCTAAAAGAGGCCGACCAGGAAAGACGGCTGACTTCAGTGACCCTGGTTGGCGTCTGTACAGATATCTGCGTCATCTCCAATGCCCTGGTCATTAAGGCCTTCCTACCAGAAGTCCCCCTATATGTGGATGCCAAGGCCTGTGCCGGGGTCAGTCCTGAAAGCCACCGGCGGGCCCTGGAGGCCATGGCCGTTTGCCAGGTGAATATCCTCCATGCGTAAGACAGTGACCCACCCCTTAAGCCCCTGGATTTGGAAGGATTCTGAGGTCCTGGTCCTGGGTACCCTACCCTCACCGGCATCCCGCCAAAGGGGCCTCTACTACGGCCACCCTCAGAACCGCTTTTGGCCAACCTTGGCCCAGGTATTCGGGGAGCCCCGCCCCATCCATGCCGAGGCCTGCCGGGACTTTGCCCGCCGCCATCACATCGCCCTCTGGGATGTTTTTGCCCAGGCCGATATCCAGGGGGCTGATGACAGCAGCATTGTCAACGCCCACTACAACGACTTGGCCAGGGAAATCAAGGGGACGGCCATCCACCATATCTTTTGCACCGGCCAAAAGGCCTGGCAGGCCTACCAGGCCCATTGGGGAGACCGGCTGGGCCTGCCGGCGGCCAGCCTCCCTTCAACCAGCCCGGCCAACCGGGCCCACTGGCCGGATGCCGCCTTACCGGCAGCCTACCAGGTCATCCGGGAGGTCTTGACCCAGCCGGCTCCCTTTCCCGGCGGCCGCAATTTATTTGCCCTCTCCCCCCTGGATGGCGATGGGGCCGAGCAGGTTGAAGTCCTTTATGCAGGCGAGGGGCTCCGCCTGGAGCGGATTATCAGCCGGGGCCACTGCTCGCCGGATGGCTTCTACTATGACCAGGACGAGCTGGAATGGGTAGCGGTCTTAGAGGGCCAGGCCATCCTGGCCGATGACCGGGACCGGCACCAGGTTTTAAACACAGGCGACCATGTCCTCCTGGCCCCCCACGTCCGCCACCGGGTGGTCGCCAGCACAGATCCCTGCATCTGGCTGGCCTGCTTCAAAAAGTAGCCTGCCTCTGATTAAGGGCGCCCCTTTAAAAGCAAAAATAAAAAAGCCCCCGGACTTGGGTACCCAAGTCCGGGGGCTTCTGGCTTTCAGAAATTATTCAGCTTTCCAAAGGCCGTGCAGGTTGCAGTATTCGTAAGCACGGACGAATTTTTCGCCATCTTCTAAAAGGAAGGAGGCCTTTGGTTCGCAGTCCGGGGTCAGGTCTTTACGCAGGACCCGTTTGTCGGTTTGGACAACGATGAAAGGGATGTAGTGTTCTTCGGTCATGGGGTGTTCCACGCTACCGACAACAACTTCAACCTTGTTGCCGTCTTGGTTCACAACGGGCACGTGTTTTTCGCCGGCGGCATCTGTAGAATTAGCGGTTAAAAGGTCTAATTTAGATTCGTCAACGATATAAACGGCTTCAAAGACATTTTTAGTTTCCGGGCATCTGACAAATTTTAATTCTTCCATGTTTTTACCTCCATGTGTGTTGAATGGTATTTTTTCGTTTCTTTCAACACTATGATTATACCCTAGCCCACATGATGATAAACAATGGATGTTAATTTGATTTTTTCCAGGTCGTTCCGTTCTTCCCGTCTTCCAGGATAATGTCCAGGTCACTTAACCGGTCCCGGATGGCGTCGGCCAAGGCAAATTGCTTGTCGGCCCGGGCTTGGGCCCGGAGGTCAATCAAGAGGGCCATGAGGTCATCGGCCAGGTTGTCGTCGGCCTTGTTGGCGCTAAAGTCCAGACCGAAGACATAGAGGAGGTCATCGAAGCACTTTTGGGCTTCTTCTAAAAGAGCCTTTTCATGGCTGTCCTGGCGGAGGTAGGTATTCACATCCCGGGCCAGGTCAAATAAGGCGCTGAGCCCCAGGGCGGTATTGAAGTCATCATCCATGCCGGCTTCAAAAGCTGCCCGGACCGCTTGCAGCTGGTCCCGGAGGCTGGCTTCGGCTTCGCCGGCAGTCCCCTGGGCCTTGGCTTGGGCGGCCAGGAGGTTGTGGTAGGCATTTTTCAGCCGGTCCAGGCCCCGGGCGGCCGCGGCAATCTTTTCATCGTCAAAGTCCAGGGGGCTCCGGTAGTGGACGCTCAAGAGGTAGTAACGGACCACATCGCCGGGGAATTTATCCAGGATTTCCCGGAGGAGGAAGAAGTTGCCCAGGGACTTGCTCATCTTTTCCTCATTGATCGTTATAAAGCCGTTGTGCATCCAGTAGCGGGCCATATCGGCATGGGAAGCGGAGCAGCTTTGGGCTATTTCGTTCTCATGGTGGGGAAAGATTAAGTCCTGGCCGCCTCCGTGGATGTCAAAGGTCTGGCCCAGGTAGGTCCGACTCATGGCCGAGCATTCGATGTGCCAGCCTGGCCGGCCCTGGCCCCAGGGAGAATCCCAGGCAGGCTCGCCGGGTTTGGCACTTTTCCAGAGGGCAAAGTCCAGGGGGTCGTGTTTTTTCTCATCGACATCTACCCGGGCCCCGGCCATGAGGTCATCAATATTCCGGCCGGACAGTTGCCCATAGTCTTCATACTTGCGGACGGCGAAGTAGACATCGCCATTGTCCAGGGCATAGGCATAACCGGCATCAATGAGTTCCTGGACGAAGTCAATAATTTCCGTCATATGGTCGCTGACCCGGGGGTTCTTATCCGCCGGCAGGATATTCAGCTTGCCGGTATCTTCGAAGTAGGCATCAATGTAAAACTGGGCCACCTCAGCCGCTGTCTTTCCCTCTTCATGGGACCGGTTGATGATCTTGTCATCCACATCGGTAAAGTTGGACACATAGGTGACGTCATAGCCCCGGTAGCTGAAGTAGCGGCGGACCGTATCAAAGACCACGATGGGCCGGGCATTGCCCAGGTGGATGTAGTTGTAGGTGGTCGGGCCACAGACGTACATCCGGACTTCCCCTTCGTGGACCGGGGTGAAGGTTTCTTTCTGGCGGGTGAGTGTATTATAAATCTTGATGCTCATTGGCTTTTTCCTCCATTTCTTCCAAACGCACCTGGACAGCATCCAAACGGGCACGGAGGTCTTTCAGGCATTCACAGACCGGGTCCGGCAGGCGGTTGTGTTCCAGGTCTACATGGTGCTTATCGGTCGGCACCCGGTTGCCATCCTGCTTGACGACCCGACCGGGAATACCGACGACTGTGGAATTAGCCGGTACGTCCTGTAAGACCACTGACCCGGCACCGATTTTGACATTTTCACCGATATGGATATTGCCCAAGACCCGGGCCCCACTGGAGACCATGACCCCGTCATCCAGGGTCGGATGGCGCTTGCCCTTCTCCTTGCCGGTCCCTCCTAAGGTCACCCCCTGGAAGAGGGTCACATCATCACCGACGATGGCTGTTTCCCCAATGACAATCCCGCAACCGTGGTCAATAAAGAGTCCTTCGCCAATGGTCGCCCCGGGGTGGATTTCCACCTGGGTAAAAAAGCGGGCGATTTGGGAAAGAAGCCGGGCCAGGGTCCGAAAGCCCAAGAGATACATTTGATGGGTTAAGCGGTGGATCCAGATGGCGTGGAGGCCCGGGTAGTTCAGTAGGACCTCTATGACTGTCCGGGCTGCCGGGTCCCGTTCAAAGACCACCTGGATGTCCCGTCGCAATTGTTTAAACATCTATTTTTTCCTCCAAAGCAGCTGGCAAACCGGTCGCAACCGGCCAGCCTGTAGGCATTTTCCCCAGGCGCCAAGGCCGGGGACATCTTCCGGCGCCTCAGGCGCCTAGCTGAAAGCCTTGCTCCCTCCTGGGATCAAAGCATGAAAAAAGCCGCACAAACGTGCGGCAGTCGAGCGATTATTAGCCGAGAATTTCTTCGATCTTTTCTTCGTAGTCTTCGATGTCTTTTTCGCCGGCCATTTTACCGACATATTCACCATCATTGAAGAAAAGGACCTGCGGCACACCCTTTAAAGAGAACCGCTGGAATAGCTCTTTTTGTTCCTCAACATCAACCGTATAGAAACCAAAATCGCCTTCGTAATCTTCTTCCAGCTCTTCCAGTTTCGGTTTAACCGACTGACACACATGGCATGACTTACGGGAGAAGATGACACAACAGGCTTCACCATCATCATAGATGATTTCTTCAAATAAATTTGCATCTAATTTCTGCATGAATTTCACTCCTATTCCGGCGCCCTTGCCAGGCGTCCTGTCTATCCAGCAGTATAGCAAACTCTTTTCTCACTGTCCACCCTAGACTTATGCTTTAAGGGCATTTTTTACAAAACGAATAAAGTGAGACTGGTAATAATCTGCCAGGGTAGGCCCGCTTTGTACATCGTAAAAGGGAAGGGCTTCTGTCCCCAGGGCTGCGGCAAAGTCTGCAAAAACCCGGTCCATATCCAGCTGGTCTGCACCAGGTAACTTTGCACCGGCCGCTTTTAAACGATTTTCAAAGAGTTCCAAGTGACCTTTCAATTCAGGGCCTCCTTATGCTATCATACAAGCACCCGATTTTTACATCGAGCATTAATAATATAATACCCTTATTTTAACGAAGTTACACATCCAGTGCAAGCCATCCGCTGATTTTTAAGGAGGAAACCATGGCCAGAGTCAGACATATTCCGGGCACCCATGACATGCTCTTAGAAAACCCCTACGTGATCACCCGGGCGGAAGCCAGCCCAGCCTTTTGGGCCGGCTGCTACCCCAAGGACCAGCCCCTACGCATTGAAGTCGGATCCGGCAGGGGCCGCTTTATCTATACCGCCGGCAAGACCTGTCCGGAGAAGAATTGGCTGGCCCTTGACGTGGTCCCGGAAATCATCCGGGAGGCTGTCGAAAGCTACAGCCGCCGGGCCGACTGGCCGGAGAACATCCGTTTTATGGCCTGTGATGCCACCGAACTCCTGCGCATCCTGCCGGCTCGGTCCGTTGAGCGGATCTACCTCCACTTTTCCGACCCCTGGCCCAAAAAGCGCCATGCCAAACGCCGGCTGACAGCACCAGGCTTTCTGGCCATCTATGCCGCCCTGCTTCAGGCGAACGGCGACCTCCTCTTTAAAACAGACCATGACGATTTTTATAGCTATTCCCTGGAGAGCTTCCGGGAAGCCGGCTGGCAAATCGTCTCTGCCGACCGGGACATCTACCGGGACCTCCCGGCTGATAACATCGCTACCGAATACGAACGCCGCTACCACAGGCGCCAAGTCCCCATTGGCCAAATCATCGCCACCCCGCCCCGGGATTAAACGGACCGGCCCCTAGGGTTGGAAACTTGTGTCAGGCCCTCCCCTTTCGGGTATGTATCTTTCTAGTGACAGGCCTGACCCGGTTAAGGCCAGGCCCTTCAAAAGCGTTCCAGGAAAGGATGATGACAATGGCTTCAATTTATGATTTCACCGTCAAGGATACCAAGGGAAATGATGTTTCTTTAAGCGATTATAAGGGCAAGGTCCTTCTGATTGTCAATACCGCTACAGAATGCGGCTTTACCCCCCAGTATGAAGGACTGGAAGACCTCTACAAAACCTTTAAAGACCAACCCTTTGAAATTTTAGACTTCCCCTGCAACCAATTCCTGGGCCAGGCCCCGGGCAGCAATGAAGAAATCGCTGAATTCTGCCAGACCAAGTACGGCACCGAGTTTACCACCTTTGCCAAGATTGATGTCAACGGGGACAATGAAGACCCCCTCTACACCTTCTTAAAAGACGCCCAGCCCCAAGGGATTGCCGATGCCGGCACCGCCGCCTTTCTGGCCAAGCTGGAAACCCTGACCGATGTCTACCGGGGGGCCAATATCAAATGGAACTTCACCAAGTTCTTAGTGGACAAGGAAGGCAATGTCGTTGCCCGCTATGAACCGAACATCGAACCCAAGCGGTTTGAGAAAAAAATCCAGGAACTGTTAGAGGCTTAATCCAATAAACCCGACCCGGCGTTTCTACGCCGGGTCGGGTTTATTTTAGGACAGCTGCCGGTCAAGCCGCCAGGCATAGACTACAGGCAGAATAGCCGCCACAAAAATACCTATGAGGGCCAGGACCATGAGGGCCGGCATATCAGTGATACCGGCTAACAGAGCCAGAAAGCCGGCCCCTATAAAGAGGTAGCCGCCCAGCCGTTGGGTTTTCGCCCAGACCACCGGTGACCGGCCGGTCCAGGGAAAGCGATAGCCGTAAAAATCATTGGGTGGTGTCTTGGGCAGATAGTTGCCGATGGCCAAAAAAAGGCCTCCCAAGAGGAGGAGGACGCCCCGACGAACGGAAAAATCAGCCCCTAAGTTAAACTGGACCATCATCATAGTGATCACTAGGCCAATAACAGGTACAGCTAAGAGAGAAATGGCCTGCATCATCGGGTGTACCTGGGGACTCTGCCGGGCGCTAAAAAACATGAGGGTTTCTATGGCGGCGAAAAAGACCGGCAGGCCCCAAATGGTCGATAATTTTCCCTGCCAGCGGTCCGGTGTATTGTCAAAAGACAGGTGAACGGCCATCGGATCCGGCAATTGATCGTAATAATAGAGGCCATAGGCCAGGCTGAGGCCAATCAGTAAGAGGCCTAAGATATAAAGACGCTTATTCATGGATATCCTCCTTAAAGCTTGCCATAAAGACCAGCAGGTCTTCAAAAACAGAAGTATTCAGGCTGTAAATCACCCGGTTCCCCTCTTTATCCGCCCGGACCAGGTCAGCGGCCTTTAAAATAGACAGGTGGTAGGATACCGTAGCCCCGGTCAGGTCAAAGTGGGCACCAATTTCCCCGGCAGCCATAGGGCCGGCCCGGAGGAGCTTGAGCATTTCCCGCCGCTGGCTGTCCGCTAAGGCCTTAAAGGTCTTGTCCATCAAGATGGCCACCCCTTTCTATTTAGATTTTTATCTAAATAGAAAGGGGTGGCAAGCAAACGTCAATATCTATTTAGATTATTTTCTAATTGTTTTATTGAAAAAGGCCCCCTTCCTTGGAAAGGGGGCCTAGTGATGGAACTTAGGCCTGGCAGGCGGCCTTGTAGTCATCCAGTTGCTGTTCCATATATTGGGCGATGAGCTCAACCATGGGGGCTGAGGTCTGGTCACGGTAGTAGGTATCGATGGCGGCGTAGAAGGCATCCCGGTCTTTGGGGGAGATGCTCACTGCCGGATAGCCCTGCTGGAGGAGCATAAAGTTTAAGAGCAGGCGGCCAACCCGGCCATTGGCATCCATAAAGGGGCGGATGCCGTCAAATTTCATCAGGAAGAGGACGGCGCTTTCAACGGCATGGAGTTGGGGGTTGATGAACTTACCCAGCTGCTTGGCCATTTTGGCCGGGACCCGGTCGGCTTCCGGCGGTTGGTGGTAGGCACCCAGGACGTGGATGGATTCCAGCCGGTACTTGCCCCGTTCAGCGGGCTTGTCAACCATGATGAGGCCGTGCAGGTCCTTGATGATCTTTTCAGACAGGGGGACCCGTTTGTCGACCAGGTCTTTCATATGGTCATAAGCATCGCTCAAGCCGACCACTTGCAGGTGGGCCAGCAGGGGCTGGCCGGCGACCACTTGGCCCTCAAGGATGGTGGCTACTTCATCCCGGCTCAGGGGATTGCCGCTAATGGCGCCACATTCATAGACAAAGGTGGTCTTGAAGTCTTTTTCAAAGGCGGCCATTTTTTCCGGATTTTTAACTTCACAGGCCTTGCGGGCTTCATTTTTCTCATCAATCCGGCCAATCAGGTCTTCATATTCCGGTGAAGAGGGGCGGGCTTCCAGGTTGGGGGGGATGACCGGGCAGATGGCCTCTTCCGGGATAAAGAAGGTCCGTCCTTCTTTGACCACGCCGACCAGGGACCCGTCTTGGCAGAATTCAACCACCAGGTCTTCGTCAATCTGCCATTTTTCGGCCGCTTGTTTCACTGACATATACGCCATGATAAACTACCTCCATTTCAGATTCCGATCCGTTCCAGTATTACCTGTATCTCTTGGGTCTATTATACGAAAATTCAGCCCAATTGCCAACAGACAATCAGGCTGAGGAGGTATTCGTCTCTCTTCCCCGCTACTTTTAAGCGATAAAAAGCCGGTTGCCGTCCGGGGTCAGGGCATGTAGCTGCTGGTCTGTCCATTCTAAAACGGCCTTGTTGACATCAAATGGCAGTTCTTTTTCCACCGGGCCCTGGCCGCTTTGAAGGTCCAGGCGGTAGACCACATTCGGTCGGATGCCCGATGACCAGGGGCCCTGGGAAGTCCCGTCTGTATAATAGAGGTAGCGGTCATTTAAGGTAAAGGATGACGTGGCATTGACCCGGTCAGCTATTTTAACCAAGCGGTCACCGGTGTCCTTATAGAGGGTGCTCATGTTGGAGTGGACGTGGTTGTAGTTGATGAGGAGGTAGGTCTCTCCCCGGATGACCTTCTGCTTAACAATAAAGTCCTGGATGGGTGACAGAGTTCTTCCATCAGACAGGGGCAGGAGGGTCCGGTCGCTCGCCAGGCTGCGGGCCACCTGGCCGCTGGCGTCCACCTGGTAGCTGGGCGGGTTCTTTTGCCCGGGATAGATGGAAACGGTTCCCTCCGACCACTGGATGCTGCCGTAGATTTCTGCCAGGTTCCGGGCCGGCAGGTAAGTCCGGCCATCCTTGATGACCGGGGCACTGTAGAGGGTCTTGGTCTCCCCCTGATCCTGGTAACTGGTTTGCCCGACCTGCAAGGTGAGGGAGACGCCATTGCTGCCGCTGACGACGATTTTTCCACCTTCAGACCAGGCGGTGTCCAGCCTGAGGTAGTTGTTAACCATCCGCAGGGGGAGCATGGTCCGGTTATCGGCATTAATAAAGGGGGCGCCCATGTCCGGACTGGCCTCAATCAGGTCACCGTTGATCCTCAGCGCCAGGTCTCCATCGGCCTTGGCCGGACCGGGTAGCCAGCAGAGGCCCAGGACCAGGCAGCCGGCAATGATTTTTTTTAGCATAAAAGACTCCCTTCCGCCCGCTAGGGGCTGGCTATTATTATTTTTAGTATAAGCCCGATCGGAGCTGCTTACAAGGATTTATACCTTCTTTTATATTTTTCCGAACCTATGGTATACTGGCAGGTAGAGGTGCAAGGGAATAAGGAGGACTTATGGGGATTTTTGAGGTTATTTTAATTGGGGCAGGCCTGTCGATGGATGCCTGTGCCGTCGCCCTATGTAATATTTTAGGCCTGGCCGGCGGCGACCAGCGCCGCCTGTGGCTGATGCCTGTTTTCTTTGGGGCCTTCCAGGCCCTTATGCCCACCCTGGGCTACGGGCCGGGCATTGGCTTGGCCCATATCATCGGCTCTTATGGCTCTTATGTGGTGGCCGCTGTCCTGGCCTTAATCGGCCTCAATATGCTGCGCGAGGCCCGCAAGGGCGAGGCCGCCTGCAACTTACAGACCCTGAGCCTCTGGGTCCTGACCAGCCAGGCGGTGGCAACAGCCATTGATGCCTTTTTTGTCGGAGTCTCCTTCGGGGCTGCCGGCACCCCCCTGGTCTATGTCCTGGTCATTGGGGCCACAACGGCTGTCCTGGTAGCCCTAACCGTCCTCTTGGCCCGGCCCCTGGGCCGATTTTTAGGCAACAAGGCTGAATGGGTTGGGGGGATTCTCTTACTGCTTGTGGCGGCCAGCCAGCTCTTTTAAGGGTATCGGACCTATCCTTTATCATCAAGAAACCAGTCGACCTGGATCCAGGTCGACTGGTTTCTTTGTATAGCTAGTTATTTTTATTTTCCTGGTCAACGGCAAAGATCAGTTCACAGGAGGCCACCTTCTCCTCCTTTTGATTGACAGCCAGGGCCTGGCCCATGCCGATAGGGCCCCGCCTTTTGGTCAACTCAACGGAAAGGGTCAGGGTATCCCCCGGCCGGACCGGGGTATGGAAGCGGGCCTTATTGATCCCGGCCAGGAGGGCGATCCCCCCCTGGTCTGGGCCCTGTAAAATGGCTAGGGCGCCAGTTTGGGCCAGCGCCTCAATAATAAGGACCCCAGGCATGACGGCCTTGCTGGGAAAGTGGCCATGGAAAAACCATTCATTCCCACTGACCGCCCGGAGGGCCTTGGCCGACTGGCCAGGGTTGACCTCTAAAGCCCGGTCAATGAGCAGGAAGGGGGCCCGGTGGGGAAGGATGGCCTGGATGGCTTCAAAATCAAGCATGGCAGCCCTCCCATTTTTTCAAGACCAGGCAGGCGTTATGGCCGCCAAAGCCCAGGGTATTGGTGAGGGCAGCAGCCACCGGCTCTCCCCCCTTGGCCAGGGGAACTGGGCAGGCCGGGTCCTGCTGGGCTGTGCCGAACTGGCCCGGTGCGTAATTATGGACCAGGGCCTGGGCGCAAATAAGGCTCTCCAGGGCCCCAACGGCCCCGAGCAGGTGGCCGGTCAGGGCCTTGGTGGAGCTAACCAGGGGCACTTGCCCTGCAAAGGCCCGGTTAAAGACCCGGCTTTCGATTTGATCGTTTAAGGGGGTCGAGGTGCCGTGAGCATTGATATAGTCTACATCTGCCGGTGTCAGACCACTTTCATCAAGGGCCTGGCGGATGGCTTTTGCAGCGGCCTCGCCGTCTTCTGCCGGTGCGGTAATATGGTGGGCATCACAGCTTTCGCCATAGCCGACCAGCTCTGCATAAATCTTGGCCCCCCGGGCCTGGGCCCGGTCGGCTTCTTCGAGGACCAGGACAGCCGCCCCTTCCCCCATGACAAAGCCGGACCGGTCCTGGTCAAAGGGGATTGAGGCCCGGTCAGGGTCCGCCCCCATATGGAGGGCCCGCATGGCGGTAAACCCCCCGATGGCCAGGGGGGTAATGCTGGCCTCACAACCGCCGACCAACATGGCATCCTGGTAGCCGTCCCGGATCATCCGGAAGCCCTGGCCCACTGCCGTCGTTGAAGAGGCACAGGCGGTCGCAACGGACATAGAGGGCCCCTTGGCCCCGGCCAACATGGCGACATGGGCCGCGCCCATATTGGAAATAACCATAGGAATAAAGTAAGGGGTTACCCGGTCAAACTTATTGTCCGGGGCCACCCGGCGGTCTTCCTTTTCAATGGTGGAAAGGCCCCCGATACCGGAGGCGATAATGGTCCCCAGCCGGTAGGGGTCTACAGCCAGGTCCCCGGCATCTGCCAAGGCCTCCCGGGCCGCCACCAGGGCAAACTGGATATAGGGGTCCAGGTGCCGGGCCTCCTTGCCGGAAAAGTAGTTTTCCGGGTCATAGTCTTTCACTTCGGCGGCCAGGGTCACCCGGCGGCCGCTTGTATCGTAATGGCTGATGGGGGCCACCCCATGCCGGCCTTCTACCACGGCCGACCAGGTGCTGGCTGCATCCTTGCCAATGCTATTAATGGTACCGATACCGGTAATGACGACTCGTCTTTTCATAATTCCTCCTACATGACCATGCCGCCATCTACCGCCAGCACTTGGCCAGTGATATAGGCAGCCCGGTCGTCCAGTAAAAAGGCCACGGCCTGGGCCACGTCTTCCGGCTGGCCAAAGCGGGCCAGGGGAATCCGGTTGAGGCTCTTGTCTTTGACTTCTCCCGGGAGGACCGCGGTCATCTTGGTTTCTATAAAGCCCGGTGCCACCGCATTCGCGGTAATGCCCCGCGGGGCCAGTTCCCGGGCTAGACTCTTGGTCAAGCCGATGAGGCCGGCCTTACTGGCGGCATAATTGGCCTGGGCACTGTTGCCGGTCAGGCCGACCACCGAGGCCATGTTGACAATTCGCCCATGGCGCTGGCGCATCATGGGCCGGCAGAGGGCCCGACAGGTGGCAAAGGCGGAGTAGAGGTTGGCATTCATGACGGTGAAATAGTCTTCATCGGTCATTTTCATCAGCATGCCATCTCTGGTGACGCCGGCATTATTGACCAGGGCATCGATATGGCCCACCGCCTCCAGGGCAGCGTCTACCAGGTCGCTGGCTGCTCCGGGCTGGCTCAGGTCAGCCTGAAGGGGGATGGCCTCATAGGTCTGGACCAGGTCATCAGCGGCTTTTTGGTTGGCATGGTAGTGGGCCAGGACCTGCCAGCCCGCTTCAGTTAAGGCTGCCACAATGGCCCGGCCGATGTCACCGGTAGCCCCGGTGACCAGGACGGTTTTCTTTGCTTCAGTCATCTTTTCCTCCTAAATAGGCCAGTAGGTCATCTGCCTCTGCCAGGGTTTCTACAGCATACACCGCCAGGTCCCGGCCCAGGGCCTTCCGGACCAGGCCGGTCAGGACCTTGCCCGGGCCAATTTCAATAAAGGTCCGGGCCCCCAGGGCGGCGGCTTGTTCAAAGCTCTCCACCAGGCGGACGGGGGAGGTCAGCTGGGCAAGCAGGCTCTCTGTCACCCCATCATCGGCCAGCCGGCCAGCTGAGGCATTGGCCAGCACCGGTATCCGGGGGGCCCGGGGCGGGGTCTGGGCCAGGGCCTTGGCCAGGGCTTCTGCAGCCGGGGCCATGAGGGGGGTGTGGAAGGCCCCGCTCACCTGCAGGGGCACAATCCGCCGGGCGCCGGCGGCCTTGAGCCGCTGGGTCGCCTCTTCCAGGGCGGCCTTTTCGCCACCGATGACCTGCTGGGCCGGGGCGTTATCATTGGCCAGGGCAATGACCTGGCCGGTCTCAGCTGCCAGGTCGGCACAAATAGCCCCGACCCGGTCCCGGTCCAGACCGAGGACGGCTGCCATAGCGCCGGGCCTCAGCTGGCCCGCTTCCTGCATGGCAGCCCCCCGGACCTCGAGCAGTTGAACCAGCTGGTCACTTGAAAAGCTGCCGGCAGCATAAAGGGCACTGTATTCGCCCAGGGACAGGCCCATAGCCATATCCGGGGCAAGACCGCGGGTGGTCAGGTAATCGGTCACCACGGCGGCAAAAAGGCCCATGGCCGGTTGGGTCATGGCCGTTTCATTCAGACTTTCCTGGGGGCCGTAAAAAGAGGCCTCCCGGATTTGAGGGTAGCGATCATAAAGGGCCTTGGCGTCCGGGTCGGCTTCATAAAAGTCCAGACCCATGCCGACCGCCTGGCTCCCTTGACCGGCGTAAAGTAGACAGATCATAGGGTCCCTCCTTCCCTGAGGACTTCCGTAAAGACATCGGCGACCGGGGTCTGCCGGTTAATTTTTCCAACATGGGCCCCGCTAAAGAAGAGGCCATTTTCCCAGTCCCCCTGGGCAGAGGCCACCAGGGCCCGAGATATACAATAAGGGGTCGTGGCCGGGTTACAGGGGCCCAGGCACTTGTAGCAGGTCGCCGGTGGACGCCGGTCCCCCTGGGCAATGGCCAGGGTCAGGGGGCTTTTTAGGGCCCGGCCCGGCATCCCGACCGGGCTTTCAATGACCATGACGTCTTCGTCCCGGGCCTGGATAATCCGGTCCTTAAAGGCCTGGTCGGCATCACATTCATCGGTGGCGATAAAGCGGGTGCCCAGCTGGGCAATATCGGCCACTTCCAGGGCCGCCTGGACATCAGCCCGGTCGACCAGGCCACCGGCGGCAATGATGGGAATGGGCCGGCCCTTTTTTTCTTCGTAAGGGGCCAGGGCCTTCCGGACCTCTCTGACCAGGTCAGCCAGGGCCGGTTCCCGGTCAGCCGCTAATTCTTCGTCTTTAAAGCCCAGGTGGCCGCCGGCAAAGGGGCCTTCGACAACGACCAGGTCCGGTAGCCGATTAGCGTGCTTGAGCCAGTAGCGGCAAATAAGGTTGGCCACCCGGCCGCCGGAGACCACCGGTGCCAAGAGGACCGAGGCCTTGCCGACCAATTTAGGTAATTCCAGGGGCAGGCCGGCGCCGGAGATGATCACATCGACACCGCCGGCCAGGGCTGCCTGGACTTGTTCCTTATAATCACTCACTGCCCGCATGATATTGACCCCAACGAGCCCCCGGTCGCCGGCCCGGTCCCGGGCCTGGCGAATCCGCCGGGTCAGGGCCTTGAGGCTGACCCCCTTGGGGTCATCCCAGAAGCCCGGCTCGTGGAGACCGGCGTAGGCAGAGGACAGGACCCCCAGGCCACCGGCCCGGGCCACTGCCCCGGCCAGGCCATCCAGAGAGATACCAATCCCCATGCCGCCCTGGGCCAGAGGGCGGTCTAAATGGTGTCCGTTGATTTCCATGGTCCTTCCGCCTCCCAGTCTGCGAGCAGGTCATGCAGGCCTTGGTCCATGTCTGCCATGAGGCCTGCGAAAATATCCTTGAGGGGGCGCACTTGGTCGACCAGGCCGACGCTCTGGCCGGCCATCATGGCCCCGTTGTCTTTGTCCCCATGTAAAACAGCCTTGGCCAGGCCACCCAGGGAGAACCGTTCCAGGGTTTCCCAGTCAGCCCCCTCCCGTTCCATCTTTAAGTAGGCCCGGGTCATGGGGTTTTTGAGCATTTGGGTCGCTGTGCCCCCAATCCGGCCAATGGTCACCACATCCTCCAGCCGGGCCCCTAGGACCCGTTCGCGGTAATTGTCATGGATGGGGCATTCTTCGGCGGCCAGTAAGACCGTCCCGATTTGGAAACCGACAGCCCCCAGGGCATAGGCCGCCAGGGCCTGGCGCCCGGTGACAATGCCGCCGGCTGCCACCACAGGCAGGTCTACAGCGGCAATGACCTGGGGCAGGAGGGACATGGTCGTAAAGGAACCGACATGGCCACCGGCCTCACAGCCTTCAGCGATCAGGCCATTGACCCCCAACCGGGCCATCCGTTTGGCCATCAGGGGGGAGGCGATAACCGGCCAGACCTGGCAGCCGGCTTCCTGGAGCCGGCTCACATAGGCCGCCGGGCTCCCGGCCCCGGTCGTGACCACCGGGACCTTTTCCCGGATGATGACCTCAACCAAGTCATCACAGTGGGGGTTCATCATCATGAGGTTGACCGCCCAGGTCCGGCCCGGTTCCAGGAGGGCCTTACAGTCACGGATATTGGCCTCCAGGTGCTGGACTTCCATGCTGCCCGACCCGATGACCCCAAGGCCCCCGGCATTGGATACCTGGGCCGCAAAGGTCCCGGTCGCAATCCGAGCCATTCCGCCCTGGATGAAAGGATAGCGGATATTTAGCAGTTCTGTTAATTTATGACCATTCAAAAATGATTCCTCCCCAAGTGAGCCCGGCCCCAAAGCCGGCCAATACAACTTTTTCTCCGCCTACGGGCGGTTTTTCTGTTATCCATTGGTCTAAGGCCAAGGGTACAGAGGCGGCTGAGGTATTCCCCAGCTCGCCGATATTTAAGTAAAAACGATCCTTCGGCAGGTCCAGGTGCTGGGCAACCTTGTCCAGGATTCGCCCGTTGGCCTGGTGCAGGATAAAATGACTGACCCCGTCCGGTGCAAGGCCGGCCTGGTCAGTCAAGTCCCGGATCAGGGCCGGGACCTGCCGCAGGGCAAAGCGGAAGATGGCCTGGCCATCCATCCGGACCACCGATTGGCCGGTCGCATCCGGTTGGACGGTCAGAGCCTCCGGCTGGGTCCGGACGCCGAACTGGGCTACATACAGGGTCGGCGCCTGTTCCACAATAAGGGCCCCGGCCCCGTCACCAAAGAGGACGGCCGTCCCCCGGTCAGACCAGTCGACCCAGTGGGAGATAATTTCCGCCCCGACGACCAGGGCCCGTTGGCCGGCCGGCCGGGTGGCCAAAAAGCTCCGGGCACAGTCCAGGGCTTGGACAAAGCCGGTACAGGCCCCATTTAAGTCAAAGGCCAGGACCCCTTCGCCCAGGCCCAGGGCCCCAACCAGGCCAGTGGCCACAGCCGGCATCCGGCCGGCGGGGCTGAAGGTGGCCACAATGACCAGGCTGATAGAGGACGGGGCAATGGCTGCCCGGTCCAGGGCTTGGCGGGCCGCTGCCGCAGCCAGGTCCTCGACCCTTTCGTCAGGACCGGCCAGGTGGCGGGCGCAGATACCTGTCCGGGTCCGGATCCATTCATCGCTGGAATCCAGCCGGGTGCAGAGGTCTGCATTGCTGACCCGCCGGCTGCCGGCCCGGGCCCCTGTACCGATAATCCGTAAGCCGGGCATCATTTCAAATCCTCCCGCATCCCCTTGAGGACGGCAATCGCTTCAGACAGCCCCTTGATAAAGGGGGTCCGCATCTGATCATCTAGGTTTTGCCAGATCCCGTCACAGAGGGCGGTATGAAAGGCCCCATGGGCCTGGACAGCGGCCTGGCCGGACGCAGTCAGGCGGACCCGCAACTTGCGCCGGTCCTCTTCATCCCTGGTCCGGAGGACATAGCCCTTCTTCTCCAATTTTTTAACGGCTGTGGTCACGGTGCCATTGGTCAAGGCGGCGTGCCGGGCCACATCACTCATGGCCCCGTGCTCCCGCTCGCCAATGGCCACCAGCATATGGGCCTCAGCGACGGTGATATCACCGTCAAACCGGTCCTTTAGCCAGTCTTCTTCAATGCCCAGAATTTGGTTAAAAATATCCACTAAAAAGCGATTCATTGTTTCTTTGGCCTGATTTTCATCCACTGAATACATGGCTCATCCCCACCTTTCGATAACGCCGGTAACGGTTTTCCGGCAGGTCCCGGTCACTCACCTTCCGCAAGCGCTTCAGGCTGTCAGAGAAGGTCTGCCGGATGCTGGCCGCCAGCTGGGTAATATCCTGGCCGGCTTCGCCAAAGACCCCGTCACAGATGCCCATATCGTGGAGGTCGGCCGCCTGCAAGTGGAGGGCCTCCGCCGCTTCCGGCGCCCGGCTGGGGTCTTTGAATAAAATACTGGCACAGGCCTCCGGCGATATGACCGAGAAAACGCTGTGCTCCATCATGTAGAGCCGGTCAGCGACGGCCAGGGCCAGGGCACCGCCGGACCCCCCTTCTCCGATGACCAAAGACAGGGTCGGAACCCTGAGGCTGAGCATAGTGGCCAGGCACTCAGCAATGGCTGCCGCCTGGCCCCGGTTTTCTGCCTCAATGCCCGGGTAGGCCCCGGGGGTATCCACCAGGGTGATGACCGGCCGGCCAAATTTTTCCGCCTGGCGCATAAGCCGGATAGCCTTCCGGTAGCCTTCCGGCATGGGCATACCAAAACGGACCCGTTCATTTTCTTCCAGGGTCCGGCCCCGTTCCTGGACCAGGACGGTGACGGCCTGGCCATCTAAGTAGCCTAGCCCCCCGATAATGGCCGGGTCATCGCCGGTCAGCCGGTCGCCATGCAGCTCATGGAAGTCATCGATAATGGCCTGTAAAAGCCGGCTCCCATTGATCCGGCCCTGGCTCCGGGCCAGGCGGACGGTTTCATAAGCGGTCACAGGCGACCCTCCTTTCGGTGGATGGTTAAGTAAAACTGTAATTCCCGGCGCAGGTCTTCCCGGGGCACAATGGCGTCAATAAAGCCGTTCTCCAGCTGGGCTGCTGCCCGCTGAAAGCCTTCCGGCAGGTCACCGCCGACTGTTTGTTGGATGACCCGGGGGCCGGCAAAGCCGATGAGGGCACCGGGCTCGGCCAGGGTGATATCCGCCAGGCTGGCAAAACTGGCCATGACCCCACCGGTGGTGGGATCGGTCAGGACCACGATGTATAAGAGGCCGGCGGCATGGAAGTGGTTGAGGGCCTGGCTGGTCCGGGCCATCTGCATCAGGGATAAAATGCCTTCCTGCATCCGGGCCCCGCCGCTGGTGGCGACGATAACCAGGGGAAGCTTGCGCTTGGTGGCATGTTCAATCAGGCTCACCAGTTTTTCCCCACAGACCACCCCCATGCTGCCCATCATAAAGCGGCTGTCCATGCAGGCAATGGCCACTGCCAGGCCGTCAATCCGGCCGGTAGCGGTCACCACCGAGTCATTCAGCCCGCTTTGCCGCCGGGCCCGGTCCAACTTGTCGCTATAGCCGGGAAAGGCTAGGGGGTTAGTCGTCTTAAGCCCCTCCTGCCGCTCTTTCATGGTGCCGGGGTCCAGCAGGTTTTCCAACCGGGCATGGGCCGGCATAGGCAGGGTCTGGCCACAAGCCGGGCAGACATAAAGGGCCGCCCGAAGGTCGGCCATGAGGATTCGCCCGCCACACAGTGGGCAGTTGATATTTCGTAAATCATCCCTATCCGGCGCCGGGCGGCGCAGGAGCCGCTCCCGGGCAGCCTGAAAGACCTTGAGCCGGTCCTTCCGCTGGGAAAAAGCATCTCTCATCATAATAAATCCACCAGTTCCTTCAGGTGATCATCTAAAAATTGGCTCGTATAGGCACCACGGATGACATCCCGGTGGTGTAGGATCATAAAGTGTAAGTCGGTCGTGGTATCAAGGCCCTCAATAATAATCTCAGACAGAGCCCGCCGCATCCGCCGGATAGCGATTTGCCGACTTTCCCCCCAGACGGTGACCTTGGCCAGGAGGGAGTCATAAAAGGGCGAGACCTCCTCCCCCGGCAGGAGGGCCGAGTCCACCCGGACAAAGGGCCCCTCAGGCAGGTGAAGGGATTCGACCCGGCCCACAGAGGGCCGGAAGCCGGTCATCGGGTCCTGGGCATTGATCCGGCACTCGATGGCATGACCCTGGAGGCGGATATCCTCCTGGGCCCATTCCAGGGCCAGGCCTTCAGCCAGTCGCAGCTGGGTCCGAACCAGGTCAATGCCGGTCACCCATTCGGTAATGGGGTGCTCGACCTGGAGACGGGTGTTCATCTCCATAAAGTACCAGTCGCCCTCAGCGGTGACCAGAAATTCAACAGTCCCGACCCCTACATAGCCCACTGCCTGGGCGGCCTGGACCGCCGCCTGGCAAATGGCCTCCCGCAGGCCGGCCGACAGGCGTTGGCAGGGCGTCTCTTCCAGGACCTTTTGGTGGCGGTGCTGGAGGGAGCAGTCCCGTTCGCCCAGGTGGATGCAGTGCCCGGCCTGGTCGCAGGCAATTTGCACCTCAATGTGTTTGGCCCCGGTCAAGTACTTTTCCGCATAGAGCCGGCCATCGCCAAAGGCCGCTTCCGACTCCCGCTGGGCAGCCAAAAAGGCCTCTTCCAGCCCCTCTGCTGCTTCCACCAGCCGCATGCCCCGGCCACCACCGCCGGCTGCTGCCTTCAAGAGCAGGGGGTAACCTCCTTCTTCAGCTACCGCCAGGACCTCTTCCAGACTGGCTGTCGGCCCATCGGACCCCGGAATAACCGGGACCCCGGCTGCCCGCATCCGCTGCCGGGCCGCAATCTTATCCCCCATCTGGGTGATGACCTCTGCCGGCGGCCCGATAAAGACCAGGCCCTGGTCAGCAACCTGGCGGGCAAAGTCTGCGTTTTCAGATAAAAATCCGTAGCCCGGATGAACCGCTTCGGCCTCACAGGCCAAGGCTACGGATAAAATAGCATCTGCATTTAGGTAAGAGGCATTGAGGGCCGCCGGGCCAATACAGACGGCTGTATCTGCCAGGGCTACAGCCAGGCTGCCTGCATCCGGCTCAGCATAGGGAAGGACGGTTTTAATGCCCATATCCCGGCAGGTCCGGATAATCCGAACGGCCACCTCGCCTCGGTTGGCAATACATACTGTTTTAAACATCCGCTTCCACCTGTAAGATGACATCGTGATACCCAATCACCGTACCGTTGGCCGGTAAGATGGCAACCACCTGGCCACTGACCGTTGAAGGGATATCATTCATAACCTTCATGGCTTCAATAATGCCAATGGTTTGCCCGACCTCAATGTGGTCACCGACCCGGACAAAGGCATCGGCATCTTCAGCCGGTGCCGCATAAAAAGTACCTGCCAGGGGGGCTTCCACCGTGGCAAAGGCCGGTTCCTCTTCAAGAGGGCCGGCTGCCCCTTCTGCTGCCGCTACGGGCACCGGAAGAGGCCCTTGAGGGCCGGGCGAAGCCACTTGCACCAGCGGGGCCTTGTTCAGTTTGACGGTCCCGTCAGCGGTTTTCACCGTTAACTGGGCAACCCCGCTCCGGTCAAAGGCCCGCAGTAAACGTTCAATCTCATCAATCGTCATGGCCCTGCCCTTAATTACTGCTGCGCTTTTTCGATGTACTTGACAATATCCCCAACGGTGGTGAGTTGTTGGCTTTCCTCATCGGAAATGGACAGGCCGAAGGCTTCTTCCAGGTTCATGATGAGTTCCGTTGCATCGAGGGAGTCTGCGTCCAGGTCTTCCCGCAGGCGGGCTTCCATGGTGACCGCTTCAGCATCACAGTTCAGGGTTTCTACAATGGCGTCTTTTACTTTGTCAAAAATCATTTTGTATACCTCCTCAGGTTATCATCAGCATTTGATTACTTTGATTATCAAAGCAATTGCCTCTTATTATAGATAGTTTGAATATCAAAGTAAATAGTTTGATTATCAAAATAACAAATTGTTACTTATTACGGATATCTGACCCGGCTGGTTGAAAGTCGTTTATATAAAAGACAAAAGTCCATCTTAAATGAATGTTTATAGCTTTACGGGCTTATTTTTGCTATACTTAAACTAAGTTCCGACCCTTCTTGCAAGGGCCATTCGCTACACCAGTCAAGAAAGGAGTCTACCATGTTTAAGAAGACCCAATTCATCCTTGTGGGCCTGGCCTGTCTCCTGGCCCTAGCTGCCGGGGCGCCGGCCCTGGCCCAGGATAACCCCGCCCCGGCGACCGCCAATGCCAAGGTCCCGGCCGACAAACAGGTGGTCCAGCCGGCCCCAACCGATAGCCAGGTCATTGTAAATGGCCAGGCCCTTAGCCCGGGAGACCAGGCCGCCGGCATCAGCCTGGTGGATAATACAACCATGATCAGCGACCGGCTCCTGCCCCGGCTCCATTTTTCCGCCATTCGTGATGGCCATGCCGTGACCGTCACCAGTTTAACCGGTACCACTAGCCAGTGGACCCTGGACCAAACCACCTACATGGTTAACCAAAACCCGGCCCAGGCCCCGGCCGCCCCCTATGAGGACGGGCCCTATGTCTACCTCCCCCTCCGGGCCTTGGTGGAGACCGTCGGCACAGTGAATTGGAGCCCTGACAGTCGCAGCATTACCATCCTCACCCCGACCAAGGTCCTCAAGCCGGACAAGACCCTGTCCGTCACCGGGCCAACCCCGGCCCTGAAGGCCGAGGCGCCCCAGGTGGACAAGGTCATCGACCGACTGGCGGACGGTAGCCTCCTGACCGGTGATGCCCAGCTCAACAGCGGCGGCTACAGCAAGCTCTACCACCGGGGTCGGGTCATCCTAACGGGCAAGAACAAACTGGGCGTTCTCACCAATCCGACCCTGATTCCCACCGCTGACCGCCTGGTCTGGCAGGAAACGGCCTCCACAGATAGCCCCGGCGGCATGCCCTTTAACCTCTATGAGGCGCCTCTGGCTAACCCCGGCCAGGCCCGGCTCATTGCCGACCAGCTTTATCCGGACATCGATAAGCTAGCCGCCAATGAAAACTGGATTGTCTATACCACCGGCTTAAAGGATAAGCCCGGCGCTTCCGCCCAACTCAGAGCCTATAACCGAAAGACCGGCGACTACCAGGTCCTTGACACCCTTAAGGACCCCCACCGCTACTACCTGGATGTCCAGCTGGACCAAGACAGGGTCGTCTGGACCATCGGCCAGGGAGGCCTGTCTGAGAGCATGGTCCTCTGTGACTTAACTAAGCCCGGATCGGCCAAGATGATTTCCGAAGGCTATGCCTTCCGCGACCCCGTCCTCAAGGACAACCAGCTCGTAGCCTCCCGGGAAATGCGAACCCTAAAGGGGCGGACCGAAGAGGTCTGGCACTATGACCTTGACGCCGGCCGCTGGACCTGGCGGCTGGACCCGACCCTGGACCTCCTGCCCCAGTCCAAGTCCTTTTTCATTCAGAAGGTCCTCTTTAGTGACCACTACCTGGCCCTTTTCCCCGTTGACCGAACCGGGGACGACCAGGCCTTCACCAGGCTTTCTGTCCTCGACCTAAAAACCGGCACCCTGGCCCCCCTGGCCTTAAATGAAGGGGCCCTCCCCCTCATTAACGCCAGTAAAGACCGGCCCAATACCAGGCGGATTTCTGCCATCCGGCCCGGTGCCGACGGCAGCCTCCACCTGCAAACCTATGCCCAGGAAAACAGTCAGGCAGATAGCCTCTTTATAAGCATTGCATAAGTAGGGAACCCGACCTGAAGTCCGGCTTCAGGTCGGGTTCCTTTTGTTACTTTTGTCAAACTTGTTATTTCTGATGAAGTTGGGTATACTATAAGTAGTTGCCTACAACTAACTACTAGCAAGAAATTTTAAGGAGGAACTTATTATGTCTCAAGTCAGAAAACAAATCCCGGAATTTATTGCTGATGGATATAACCCTAAAAAAGAAGAATTTGTCCAAGTCTCCAACAAGGACTTTGAAGGCCAATGGACCGTTTTAATGTTCTACCCGGCAGACTTTACCTTTGTCTGCCCCACCGAATTGGAAGACATGCAGAGCCAATACGCCAAGTTACAGGAACTGGGTGTAGAAGTTTACTCCATGTCCACCGATACCCACTTTGTCCATAAGGCCTGGCACGACCATTCAGATGCCATCAGCAAGCTGGAATACACCATGCTGGCTGACCCCCACAAGTCCATCACCCGGTCCTTCGACGTCTTAGACGAAGAAGCCGGTCTGGCGCAGCGGGCCACCTTTGTCATCGACCCGGACGGCATCATCCAAACCGTTGAAGTCAATGCCGACGGCATTGGCCGGGATGCCAGCCAGATCTACGATAAAATCCGGGCCGCCCAGTTTGTCCGTGAAAACCCCGGCGAAGTTTGCCCGGCCAAGTGGAAAGAATCCGGCGAAACCCTAACCCCGGGTCTGGACCTTGTCGGTAAAATCTAATGTTGGATGCCCAGTTAAAAAACCAGGTTAAAGACTACCTCCAGCTGCTGGAAGAAGATGTCCTCATCACCCTCAGCCTCGACGAATCTGAAAATGCCCAAAAGATGCGGGTCTTCATCGATGACCTGGTCAGCCTGTCTGACCGGCTCAAGGTTGAGGAAGGGTCCCTCAAGTTTACCCCCAGCTTTAGCCTGTCTTCAGCCAGTGCCGGTGGTGTCATCTTTGCCGGCATTCCCCTGGGCCATGAGTTTGAGTCCTTCGTCCTAGCCCTGCTCCAGGTCGGCGGCCGGGCGCCGAAAATTGCCCCGGCTGAGAAAGAAAGGATCCAGGCCATTGACCGGGACCTGGCCTTTGAAACAGTGGCCAGCCTGAGCTGCCATAATTGCCCGGAAGTGGTCCAAGCCCTCAACATCATGGCCGTTCTGAACCCTAAAATCAGCCACACCATGATTGACGGCTCTATGTTCCAGGACCACGTCAACGCCCTGGGTGTCTTAGCGGTTCCGGCCTGCTTCCTCAACGGGGAAAGCTTCTACAACGGGAAAATCAGCCTGGGCCAGATCCTGGACCAGGTCACCGGAACCAAGGCCGACCGCCACCTGGAAGATAAACCGGTCTATGACCTCCTGGTCATTGGCGGTGGCCCGGCCGGGGCAACGGCTGCCATTTATGCCGCCCGGAAGGGGATCACCACCGGCCTGGTCGCCAAGGACTTCGGGGGCCAGGTCAAGGAAACCCTGGCCATCGAAAACATCACCGGCCTGGCCTATACCGAAGGGCCTCGGTTCATGGCTGATGTCAAGGACCAGCTGGTCAAGTACCAGGTGGATATCCTGGATGAGGTCACCGTTGAAGATATCGCTGAAGGATCACCCCTGACGGTCAAAACTGATGCCGGCCAGCTCTCGGCCCGGACGGTGGTCATTGCCACCGGGGCCAAGTGGCGGTTGATCGGCATTCCCGGCGAAATCGAATTCCGCAACAAGGGGGTGGCCTACTGCACCCACTGCGACGGCCCCCTCTTTACCGGCAAGAAGGTCACCGTCATCGGCGGCGGCAACTCAGGTATTGAAGCCGCTATTGACCTGGCCGGCCTGGCCAAGGAAGTCCTGGTCCTGGAATTCCTGCCCGAACTCAAGGCAGACGCCGTCCTCCAGGAAAAACTGGCCAGCCTGGACAATGTCCGGGTGGTCACCAATGCCGAAACCAAGGCCCTCACCGGCGACGAGATGCTGGAAAAAATCAGCTATGTCGACCGGGTCAGCGGGGAAAGCATTGAAGAAGCCATCGATGGCTGCTTTATCCAGGTGGGCCTGGTCCCGACTACCGATTGGATCAGCAACGTTGAGAAAAATGGCGTCGGTGAAATCATCACCGACGCCGTCGGCGCCACCAATATCCCCGGCCTCTATGCTGCCGGCGACTGTACAGACACCAGCTTCAAGCAGATTGTCATTGCCCAGGGCAGCGGCGCCACTGCCGCCCTAGGTGCCTACAACTACCTGATGAGAAACAGCTGAACCGTCCGTGAGCACTGAACGTCCCAAGCCACCGGCCCGCCGGTGGCTTTTTGCTTGGCCTGCCGGACACATAAAAAGCACACAAAAGCCCTAGCGGACTGCTTGTCCGCTAGGGCTTTTATTGTCTCGCCAGAAGGCCTATTTGAGCCGCCGAATGATTTCTTCTTGTGCCTGCCTTCCCTCTTTAAAAAAGCGCAGGAGGGGATAACAATGGCAGAGGCCCGGGCCGACGATGACCTGGCAGGGCCGCCGGTAACGGTCATAGGCAGCCTTAAAGTAAGGGGCATAGGCATAGAGGCATTCATGGGACCCATAATAGAAACAGGTCGGAGGAAAGTCTCTAAAATCGCCGCGGCAGCCGTCCAGCATAAAGGCCGGCAGGTCCTCCCCCCGCTTTAAAATCTGCCGGGCCGTTTCGAAGTAGGCGGCATCAATCAGCACATCCCGCTCCGAATACCGGGCCAAGTCAGCCAGCAGGGCCTGGTCTTCCGGCCGGCTGGGGTCGGGCAGGCCGCCCGGCGACACAGCAATGATCTCTTGGGGCATGGGCAGGGGCTGGCCTCGGTCATTGTTTAAGAGGAAGATACCCAGGGCCAGGGCAGCCCCGGAGGAAAAGCCCAGAACCCGGATTCCCCCTGCCGGATAGGTCGACAGCATCCTTTCGTAGACCGCCAGGCTGACGGTGTAGGCCCGGGCCACACTCTGGTCCAAGCAGAGGGGGTAAAGGGGCAGCCAGACATCCTTCCCGGTCCGGGCCATGAGCCGCTCGGCCAGGGAAAAGTCCAGCCGGTCCGGCCCGGTAATCATGCCGCCGCCATACAAATACAGGATGGCTTCGGCTTGAGGGGACTGGCAAGGCTGAAAGCGGATACAGGGGTAACCGGCGATATCCTCCAACAGACAGGTATAGCCCTTCCTGGCCGCCCGTCGGCGGAGCCGGTCCGGCCGGAAGGGCTTTCGCTCATTTTGCCTGGTGGCATAGGCCAGGATCTCAGCCGCCGGCTTACGGAAGACCCGCTTGACCCCTGATAGCCGCACCAAGCCGGCCAGCAGGCGATAGCTAAGGCTCATAAGTCCTCCCTTCTTAGTTGAAATGCCAGCTGGATGGCCAGTCCCCAAGGGTCTGGCGTATCCAGGCAAATGTAATATTCAAAACCTACTATAAGTATAGGCCCAGGTCATCTGTCCTGCAAGGTTTTTTCAGCATTAGCTAACTCACCTGTCGAAGGAGCTCAGCCAGCCCTTTCAGGGCACAAAAAAGGCGCCTGACGGCGCCTCAAGAAAGGACTATTTATCCATAATAATAAAGACGTGTTCTTCAACCGGTCCATGGGCCCCGGTCACCAAGTAACTTTCAATGTCCCCGGTGGAAGACGGTCCGCAAATCTGGTTCATGCCGGAGGTCAACCCCTCTTTTTGGTAGCGGGCGTCCAAGAGGTCGGCCACTTGGCTCATGGAGGGGTAGAGCCTGGATAAGGGCAGGAGGCTGATATGGACCGGAGGCAGGAGGCTAAAGCTTTTGGGAATAGCCCGGGAGGCCATCTCGATAACGGCCCCCACATCGGCCAGACCATAGGTCGGGACAGTAAAGCCCAGGTTGGCGTCTTTTAAGAGGTCCACCAGGCTGGCATGGTCATGGTCCTCAGGCCGGTAGACCAGGGGGGCCTTGCCAGCAGCCTTGAGGGCCCCTTCCAGGTCCAGGGCCCGGGTCATGTCATCATCACAGATGACAATCTTATCCATGCCCGGCCGGGTCAGGACCGGCTTTAAGGCCTCAGCCAGTTGGGCGGTCTGGACCCGGTCCCCGGTAAAGTGACGGATGGGGGCCTGGCTCAGAAAGTGGTCAACCAGGGTTTCCGGGCCCAGGTCAGCCAGCCGGTGGTAGGCGGGGCTGGTGGCCGGGTCCGGTCTGGCTGCTTTCTTATGGTTTTTTAGGGCCCCGGTTACGGCCCCTAAAAAGGCTTGACGACTGGTCTCAGTCACGAGAACCATCTCCTTTCAGCTGACGGGCCGTTACTTGATGGAAGGGCTTGGCCAAGAGAGGCAGGTTCCGACCCTTGGTCCAGTTGGATAAAACAGGCAGGACATTCCGGCCGTCCAGGTGGTCACCAGAGCCCTGGACCAGGGCCAGGCCCCGCATGAGGGGACGGCCAAAGGCCAGCATAGCCTTATAGGTCAGAGAACTGCCCAGGGCCAGGCCGGCCCCCTTGAAGATGGCGGCCTCAGGGGTAAGCTGGGCCCGGTCATGGAGGCTTTCCCGGTGCTTCAGGATGAGTTCATGCAGGGGGATTTCCACCGGACAGTTGGCGGTGCATTCGCCGCAGAGGGTGGACAGGTAGGGCAGGTGGCCGGTCTGGTCCTTGCCGGCCAAGAGCGGGGTTAGGACGATGCCCATGGGGCCTTCGTAAATGGACCCGTAGCCATGGCCGGTGATGTGCCGGTAGACCGGGCAGACATTTTGGCAGGTCCCACAGCGGATGCAGCGGAGCATATCGTGAAAGGGACTGCCCAGGATATCGGACCGGCCATTATCAATAATAATAATGTGGACCTGGTCCGGCCCATCGATTTCATCTGCCCGTCGGGGACCGTGGGTAAAGGACAGGTAGCTGGAGGTGGTCAGCCCCAGGACCGACTGGGGCAGGACCTGCATCATGGCATCCAGGTCGCTCATATTGGGGACAATCCGTTCCATGCCCATGAGGACAATCTGGGTAGAGGGTAGGCTGGTCACCATCCGGCCATTGCCTTCATTGGTCATAATGCAGGTGGACCCGGTGGAGGCAATGGCAAAGTTGCAGCCGGTCATGCCGACATCGGCCGCCAGGAATTTTTTCCGCAGCGACTCCCGGGCAAACCGGGTCATTTCCGGGATATCTGTCGTCCCGGTGTAGCCGTACTCAGTAAAAAGTTCGTGGATCCGGTAGCGGTCCTTGTGCATGGCCGGGGCCAGGATATGGGAAGGGGTATCCCAGTCGTCCAGCTCCAGGATCCATTCCCCCAGGTCGGTTTCCGTCACCTCAATGCCGGCGGCCTGGAGAGCCGGGTTAATGCCCACTTCCTCGCTCATCATGGACTTACTCTTGACCACGCTTTTGCCGCCAACGGCCTCAATAATCCCCAGGACAATATCCCGGGCCTCTTGATCGGTCTTAGCCAGGTGGACCTGGCTGCCATTGGCTGTGGCATGGTCAATAAAGGTTGCCAGGTAGTCATCTAAGTGGTCCAGGGTATGGGCCCGGATGGCTGCGGCATAGTCTTTAATGGCCTGCCAGTCCTTTTTCTTGCTTGTGTATGCTTCTCGGCCGGCATTGAAGTTATCCTGCGCCAGGGCCGTTGCCTCCCGTGTAAAGGCATTATTCATCGTTTCATCTAACCGCTCTCTGAGCGGTTGTTCCGGGTTAACCAGTATGGCCATACCCCCACCTCCAAAAAATCTACTCTACTGCTTTGTTGACATATAAGTTTTCTGTCGCTACCGGACGGCGGTCCAGCAGGGCCAGGCAAAAACCCAGTAAAGAAAATAATAACACCGAGTAAATGGCCTGGTCAAAGAGCCGCCAGGCCGGCTGCACCCATTGTACCACGACCAGGGCCACTGCACCAAATAGGAAGGTGAGCCAGCCGCTGGACCGGCGGAGGGCTCCCGGGAAAAGGTAGAGGGCCGTCAGAAGAATGGTATAGGGGGCGTACAGGGCCAGGGCCACCATGATGGTACTTAAGATCCCGGACAGGCGCAGGGCCGCCAGGGTGGCCACCAGGACCACCAGCAGGACCACCAACCGGGTGATAACCAGCCGGTGGCGGCGGTTTTTATCGGAGACCAGGTATTTAAAAATAACATCCTCCGTGCAAATGGTACTGACCCCGACCAAGAGACCCGTCGCTGTCGATATATCTGCCGCCCAAAGCCCGGCCAGGAGCAGGCCGGATAGGATAGGCGGCAGGGTCATGACCATGGTGGGCAGGGCCGCCGCTGTGTTAACCAGGTCCGGAAAGTGGGCCCGGCAGGCAATGCCGAAAATGGCACTCAAAAAGCCACAGGGAATCATAATGGCCGCCCCGAAAAAGGCCCCCCGGCGGGCATCTGCCGGCGTCCGGGCGGCGATAAAGTTTTGCATAATCCCGGTATTGGGCAGGCACTGGAGGGTCATGGTCACACACCAGGCAATAATAACAGCCGCCGGCATCCCCTTGACAAAGGAAAACCAGTGGCTCCCGTCCCCACTAATGCCGGCCGGCAGCAGGGCCTGGAGACCGGCCGCCCCACCATTAACATGGAGAAGGTAGACCACCCCCAGTACCACTCCGAGATAGATGACCAGCATATTGACCACATTGGACAGGCCCGCTGCCAGGAGGCCACCCATAACCGCCACCGCTGCAAACATCACCGCCGAGAAAATAATCCCGGTGGTTTCCGTAAAAACATTGGGTAAGATAACGCTCAAGATGGCCCCGCCGGCAATAATCTGCAGGGCGATGATTACCGTATTGATGACCACCTGGACCCCAGCCGCCAGGAGCTCAAAGGAAGGGCCAAAGACCGACCCGAGCATCTGGCTGACGGTCTTCTGGTTGGTCATCCGGACCCGGGCCGCTAGAAAGAAGCCGACCAGGATGGGACCCAAGGCCCAGGCCACATTATACCAGCCGGCCGAAAGCCCGCTCTCATAGGCATTTTCCGCCACCCCAATCGTCGAAGCCCCGCCGATGGCCAGGCCGGCAATCATAACCCCAACCAGGGGCCAGGGCAGCTGCTTATCCGCCAATAGAAAGGCTTCTGAGCTCTTGCCCCGTTGGAATAAGGCTGCCAGCCAGGAGACCCCCAGGAGGACAGCCATATATACCACTACAATGCCCAAAGTCATTGTCCACGCCTCCATTTCATTATTTTTTAACGATTATTGTACAGGCTGGCAGGGAATTATGAAAATAAAAAAAACTAATACGTTTGCAAATAAAAAAAGAGACACCTGTTTGGACAACAAGTGTCTCTTATAGGAGACCGAAGGCCTTGAGATAAATGCCGGCATAGCCCACCAGGGCCATGATAAAGGCCAGCTGGTAGCCGACCCGAACCAAGACTCCCTCTAACTGGCCGGATAATTCCAAAAGGGCCAGGGCAATCATATTAAAGACGCCCAGGGCCAGGCAGATGACCCCCGGGGCAAAAGCCTTGGGTGTCAGGGCCACTAAAAAGCCGGCCAGAGCCCCAATGCCCAAGGGCAGGAGGAGGGCGCCCAGGATGGCCAGGTCACGGCCAAGCCGGCCAAAGAAGAGCCCTTCATCCCCCCTGTCCGGTCCCTCAGTCCTCATCTTCAATCACATCTTCAGGGTCTTCGATAAAGTACTTCATCCCAATTTTCTTCAGTTCCCGCATGGACCGAAGGGCATCAAAGGAGACATCGTGGGGGGTATCCTTACCGATAATCCCCAGGAGTTCCTGGATGATTTGGTCATATTCTTCATCAGTCCGGGCGTGGACCATGGTGTAAAGGTTATAGGGGAAGCGGGGGTCCCGGTTCCGCCGATAGCAATGGGTCACCGCCGGATGGGCCGCCACCTCCTTGCCAATGGCATCGACCTGGTCATCCGGCACATCCCAAACCACCATCACATTGATGGTAAAGCCCACGTTTTTATGGCGGAGGGCGATGGAAATCCGCTTGAGACAGCCCTTGTCCATTAAGGATTGGATGCCGGCCATGAGCTCTTCTTCGCTGATCTGCATTTCCTCAGCCAGGGCAGCGTAGGGTTCGGGTACCAGGGGCAGGTCATTCTGCAGGGCCCGGACGATGGCCCGTTCCCGTTCTGTTACAGGGCTGGACATTAGACCTCCTCCTTTCCCTTGTCATCGGCCTTGGTCACATCAAAGGTCACATCTATTTTATAGCGTTTGCTCATTTCAAAGCGGAGCATGTCTGCCACATAGGGGCTTGCTTCAATGGTATCCAGAATATGGTCCAAGGTGGGCTGGTTGATGGCTATGAGGGTAAACCAGATGCAAAAGTCATGGCTCCGCTCATAGTTGTGGGTCACGCCCGGGTAGCGGTTGATCACCTGGACCGCTTCATCAAAGTGGCCTTCCGCCGGGCGGACCGCGATCAACATGGACCGGTAGCCCAGGGCATGGGAATTAAAGAAGCCACTCATGCGGCGGATAATATTGTCGGTTTTTAAGCGGGCAATCCGGTGAATAACTTCTTTCTCACTGGTATTGCCGATTTCTTCAGCCATGTCGGCATAGGGCCGGTGGGTCAGGGGGATTCCCCGCTGTAAGATCATTAAAATGGCCCGGTCTAAATCATCCATCTGAACCATGCTTGTATCACTCCTGATTTAAAATACACAGGGGGTCGGCACTCATAAAGTCCCCTTTGTGGTAGTAGGCCGCCCGGGCCCGACAGCCGCCGCAGCTGGCGCCGTATTTACACTGGCCGCACTGGCCGCTGTAGATTTCGGTCCGGAGGGTTTTGAAAACCGAGCTCTCGGCCCAGATTTCATCAAAGGGTTTCTCTTTGACATTGCCGATGGCCATTTTCATATAGGCGCAGGGCTGGACATCCCCCTTGGGGCTGACAATGCAGTAGGTGATCCCGGCTAGGCAGCCCTTGCGAAACCGCTGGTCATGGCCGACCTTATCGGCCACCCGGATAAACTGGGGGGCACAGGTGGGCTTGACTTCAATGGGGACTTCCTTGGCCTTGGACATGATCCGGGTCAGGACCCCTTCATAGGCTTCCCGGTCCAGGGCCATGTCGACAATGTCTTCACCCCGGCCGGTCGGGACCAGGAAGAAAATATGGTGGGCCCGGGCGCCGATATCGACGGCAAAGTCCATGATGTCTGTCACTTCGCCCTCATTCCAATCCATGACGGTGGTATGAATTTGGAAGGGGAGGCCGGCTTTTTTGCAGTTTTCCATGCCCCGGATGGCCGCGGCATGGGCCCCTTCTTTGGCCCGGAGCTTGTCGTGCTTGGCGGCATCCAGGCTATCCAGGGAAATGCCGGCTGCCATGAGGCCCGCTTCCTTTAACCGGCGGGCAGCTTCTTCATCAATCAGGGTCCCGTTAGACCCCAGAACAGGCCGCAGGCCTTGTTCTTTGGCATAGGCAATGAGTTCATAAATATCCGGACGGGCCATAGGCTCCCCGCCGGAGAAAATCATAATATGAAAACCGGCCCGGGCCACGCCGTCAATTAAGGCCTTGCCCTGGTCAGTGGAAAGTTCCCCGGTATCCTTTTGGCCCGACTCCCGGTAGCAGTGGGCGCAAAAGAGGTTACAGTCATTGGTGGTGTTCCAACTCATGATCTTCATTCGGCATCACCTTCCATAAGGGGGTTGGGCATGGCCCGTTCTTCATCGGTCAGGTAGCAGGCCGGGTCAAAGCCCCAGAAGTCGCCGGTCACCGCTTCACCCCGGGCCCGGAAGTTGCCGTTACAAATAGGCAGCCAGTTACAGGCCTGGCATTTTTCATCCAGGAGGGGTTTCCGGTCCTTGAGGCCGGCTAAGATCGGGTTGGACATGTCGGTCCAGATTTCCTTGAAGGGCCGGTCTTTAACGCTGCCCAAGTCATGGTGCTGGGTAAACTGGTCTGGGTGGACATGGCCCAGGTGGTCCACTTCGCCGAAGGCAATCCCGCTCCGGTTGCCCCCGTTCATCGAGAGGAGCTGCCAAATTTTGGCGGCCCGGGCCGGGTCCTTGTCCTTGTATTTCAAGTACATGTAGGGACCATCGGCATGGTTGTCCACCAGGAGGACTTCCTTTTTCAGGCCCCGCTCATCCCATTCCACAACCCGGTCGCAGATTTTATCGACAATGGCCCGGGTTTCTTCATGGGTTAGGTCATCGGTGACCAGGGTTTCCCCCCGGCCGGAATAAACCAGGTGGTAGAAGCAAATCCGGTCAATGTCTTCATTTTCCAGCATATCCAGGACGGCGTCGACGTCATCCATGGTGGACCGGCTGATGGTAAAGCGGAGGCCGACCCGCTGGTTAACAGCCCGGCAGTTGCGGATACCGGCCATGGCTGCATCAAAGGCCCCTTCCACACCCCGGAAGGTGTCGTTGGTTTCCCGTAGGCCGTCAATGGAAATCCCTACATAACCGATGCCGTGGTCCTTAATCTTTTGGGCCACTTCCGGGGTAATGAGGGTCCCATTGGTCGACAGGGTGGCCCGGATGCCTTTTTCCCGGGCATAGGCGGCCAGGTCAAAGAAGTCCTTGCGGACCAGGGGCTCGCCACCGGAAAAGAGGATAACCGGCACCTTAAAGTCAGCCAGGTCATCGATAAAGGCCTTGGCTTCTTCAGTGGTCAGTTCCCCTTCATACTGCTTGGCCTCTGCATGGGCATAGCAGTGCTTGCATTTTAAGTTACAGGTCCGGGTATAGTTCCAGGCCACGACCGGGCCCCGGCCTTCAGATACCCCGTGCATTTGGTTCCGACTTTTCTCTGTATATCTCAGGCTATCCCCAAAGTAGGCATCGCCGGTTAATAATTTTGTTAAGCTTAACAAGCCTCTTCCTCCTTATACATCTTCCTCTAGTGGCTGGGCCCGGTGTAAGACAGCAAGCGCTCCATGCTGGCTGCCAGGGCATCCCTTTTGTCAGTAATGGCCGCTCTGGCCTGGGCTGCTGCCTGGGCGTCTTCCCCCACTAAGTCCGCTAAAACATCGTTGGCATCAGCAATAGCAATCTTCATCTCGCTCCACTTGTCCGGGTCATAGTCCTCTTCCTTTAACCGGCCGGTGGCATCAATCAGCTGCTGGAGGTGGGTCAGGGTAGCGATAAAGGCCTGCTGGGCAGCCATATCTTCCAGGACCTCGCTTAGGCTGGAGGGTCCATTGGCCTCGGTGACCAGGATGGGCACCTGGAGACGGAGGCCGGTGGCCAGGATTAGGTCTAGGATCCGCCGGACCTCTTCTTCACTGTAGTCCTTGCTAAAAATAATAGCCGACTGGTCGGCCGTCTGGCCGCTGGGGCTATTCTCCCCTTCGATTAAGGCATTGAGCGAGTGGCCGGCTGCCTCATCGTCCAAGAGCCGGTAGGCCAGCTTGACCCGGTCAAAGAAGGCCAGGGCCAGGTCCAGGTCTTTGCCGGCCGGCGCTTTATATAAAAGTATCATATTATATACCCTCCATGGTCATTAATTATACCATTTTTCTTGATGGATTGTTGATCCCTCAGATGGCCTGAGGGGTATTCTTTTTATGCTGTCCTTCTCATTATATACTATTTTTACACCTCCGTCATACCCTAGCCTATGAAGGCTACCTATAGGTTCAATTACTCCTGCTAAAAAACCCCGCACACATGTGCGGGGTCCTTCTTTATACCTTTAAGCCGGTACGCCGGTTTGCTCACCTAGGGTAATTTTTGCCTGACCCTGCTTGTTCCGTCGCATGACGTCCAGGGTCAGGGTATCGCCAGCCTTATGATTTTTTAAGATAGCTTGTAGGTCCTCGTAGCCCTTGAGGGTCTTCCCGTCTACCCCGGTGATGATATCCCCGGGCAGGATCCCGGCCTGGTCAGCAGGGCTCCCTTCAACGGTCTGGACGACCAGGAGGCCACTTTCCTGGTCAATATTGAGCTGGGCGGCCATTTCTGCGGTCAGGCTATAGCCGGAAATCCCCACGAAGGGTTGGGCGGAAGGGGATTCGCCCTTTTCGATTTTATCGACAATCCGCATGACATTATTGACCGGGATGGCGAAGCCCAGGCCCTCGACCCCCTCTGCCTGGACCTTGACGCTGTTGATCCCAATGAGCTTGCCCTGGCCATCGACGAGGGCGCCACCGGAGTTGCCCTGGTTAATAGCGCAGTTGGTCTGGAGGAGGTTATAGGTTTGGTTGCCCATCTGAATTTCCCGGTTGATCCCGCTGATGATCCCATCGGTAACGGTTTGGGAGAAGGTCTGGCCCAGGGGGTTGCCGACGGCGACGGCCAGTTGGCCAACCCGCAGGGCATCGGAATCGCCGATATTGACGGTCGGATAACCGCTGCCTTCAATATCTAAAACGGCCAGGTCACTTTCCTGGTCATAGCCGATGACCTTGGCATTTTTCGTGCTCCCATCGGCCAGGGTCACGGTCAGCCGGGTGGACCCGCTGATGACGTGGTAGTTGGTGACCATGGTCCCGTCTTCCCGGATGATGACCCCACTGCCGGAGGCCTGGTTCATTTCCCCGGTTTGGCCAAAGATGGTGGTCTGCTTGCCAAAGTTATTGACCCCTACCACAGCCGGGACCACCTTTTCAGCGATATCGGCCACGCTGAAGGTTCCTGTGCTGCTGACGGTCTTGGTGGCCGTTGCCTTGGGCCCGGCTAGGATGGTGCCGCCGGTCTGGGCCTGGTGGTTAAAGAGGGCATTGCCGGCCCAGCCCCCTACCCCACCGGCAATCAGGGCGATGAGGACGGTGGCAATAAAGCGGGTCATGCCGGTATTTTTTTTCGGCTTTTCCGTCCGGGGCCTCTGCCGCTGGTCATTGACCCGGACATGGGTCCGGGGAAGGACCCGGTCAGTTACTGGGTCCTGGTCCGCGTCAGTAGGCCGGCCGGTCACATCTATGGTCGGCTGGTCCGGTCCTTCCTGGCCGTCAGAGGGCCGGTTGGCCGGGTTAAAGGGGTTATTCTTATCCTCAAACATCAAATGCCTCCTTAATGGTTCATATGTGGACATCCACCGGGTCATGGCCGGCCACCAGAATCGGCAGGCGGTCAGCACGGGCCGCGAGGGCGTCTACAACAGTCTTCCTTGCGAGTTCAGGTCGGTTGTTCTTCTCACTTAAATGGGCTAAGACCACCAACCGGGTACGGTCATCCAGGTGGTCTGCCAGGAGGCGGGCCGCTGTCGCGTTGGACAGGTGGCCATAGGGGCTCAAGATCCGCTCTTTCAAATAAAAGGGATAGGGACCGGTCTTGAGCAGGTCGACATCATGGTTGGCCTCCAGGACCACCATGTCGCTGGCCGCCAGGTAGCGAGCCATGTCGCTGCTGGTCCGGCCGGTATCGGTGACCTGGGTTAGCCGGACGCCCTCGGCTGCAAAGCTGAAGCCAATGGGCTGGGCGGCATCATGGGACAGGCCCAGGGGCGTGACTGACAGGTCCTCAATAGTCTGCGCTCCCTCCGGCAAAATATGGACCAGGCCCCGGTCAAAGGTCCCCAGACCCTGGCCGGCCAAGAGGGCGGCCCAGGTGCCTTCCGTGGCGTAACAGGGGACGGGGTAGCGTCTGAGCAGGGGGCCCAGGCCGGCGATGTGGTCCCGGTGTTCATGGCTAAGAAAGATCCCCCGGACCCGGTCTAGGGACTCGCCCCAGCCGGCTAAGAGTTGCCCCATCCGCCGCATGGATATGCCACAGTCAATGAGCCAGGCACCGGCGGCTGTTGCCAAATAAGCGGCGTTGCCCTTGCTGGACGACGCCAAGGATATGTAGTGCATGTCTTGCCTCCTGTATATAGTATACCCGTCCCCGACGGGCCTTTCGTGTGTGAAAAGTTACGGTTCCATCTAGGCTTTGTTAAGAAGATGTCGGCTATATAAAAGTTTGCCCCCGCTGACATTTTTTCCACAAACGTGGTATAATCATCTGATAAAGATGTGGAAGAAAGGAGTCGAAATGAGTTTAAGGGACCTGATTACCGAATACGTCATCAATACCGATGAAATGTCTGCCGGGATTGCCGCCCACTTGACCGGTGGGGTCCAGGACCTCCACTGGGAGGACCGGTTTGACCCGGATACCCTCGAAAGGGCCATCATTGCCGACGGCACCGTCAACGGTGAACGCCCCCGCTTGGCCATTATTGAAGGGGCCGCCCCGGAAACCTACTGTACCTGTGAAATCTATCGGACTGCGGAAGCGACCGGTTTCTGCCGGCACCAGGTGGCCCTCCTCAGGGCCACCTTTGACGCCCTCAACATGGCCCAGGTAACTGTTGATGAAGAAAAGCGGCAGCTAGATGCCGACCAGCTTTTGGCGGCCTACGAGGCCGACCTATCCCTATCCAGAGAAAGCCCCCTCCAACTATTACCTACCCTTGACTTTGATCCGTATACCGCCCGCTTTGCCCTCACCTTTCGCATAGCCAGAGATGAAAGCCATTATATCATAAAAAACCTGACTGATTTTGTAGACCGTTTGGCCAAGAAAGAAGTCTTCCGGTATGGGAAGTACCTGGAAGTGGTCCATGACAGGCGCTACTTCTCAGAAGGGGCCCAGTTTTATATCGACCTCTTAATGACCAGCCTGGCCCTCTACCGGGAAGCCGGCGGGACCCCGCCGGTCAAACGCTATTTGTATCTAACCCCGGAACAGTTTGACCGATTCTTTGACTTTATCGCCCAAAGTGAGGACCCCAGGGTTGACGTCCAGGCCAACGGCAAGGCCAGCAGCACCCGAACCCTGACCTATGCCGACCCCAAGGACACCCTCTCCCTCCGCCAGCGGCTGGATGGCCGCTACCAGCTGAGCCTGGATGCCAGCTACACCCCCTTAAAGCCCGGTGGCCGCTACCGCTACCTCATGACCAAGGAAAGCATCGTCCGGCCGTCAGCGGTTTACAACCGCTATGTCATGCCCCTTTATGACTTTCTGGATGGCCACGAGGCCAAGACCCTCATCCTCACCGAGGAAGAGGCCGCCGCCTTTTGTGCCAATGCCCTGACCCCCCTGGCCGGCCTCCTCCAGGTGGAGCTTTCCCAGGCCCTCCGCCAGCGCTTTGCCCAAAAGCCCCTGCACGCCCATATTCTTATTTCCTACCCGGCTGAGGACTGCCTGTCCGGCCTCCTGACCTTCCGCTACGGGAACATCAGCTTTAACCCCCTGGCGGCCCAGGGCGAAAATGAGGCCTTACGGGACTTGGTTGCCGAAGAAGAGCTCTTTGCCCTCCTCCGGGCCTACCGGTTTTCGGTCAACGAAGATGAGCTCCTCCTGGTCGGCGAGGAGGCCCTTTACACCTTCCTTCTGGAGGGCCTGCCCCAACTCATGGCCCTGGCCACCGTTGATATCGAAGAAAGGCTCCGCCGAATCCGGCCGAAGAACCCGGTCATCCCCCAGATGAGTTCCAGCATCAACCATGGGACCATTGAGCTTTCCTTTGACGATAGCGAGGTAGATATTCCGGCCCTGGCCGACCTCTTAAAGGCCTACCGGCACGGTCGCCGCTACATCCGTTTGAAAAACGGCCAATTCATCAACCTGGTCAACCCGGCTGTGGCCGAGCTGGACCAGCTCCTGAATGACCTGGACCTGGACCCGGAAGACTTAACGGAGCCGGACCCCATCGAACTGCCCACTTACCGGGCCGTCCGCCTCCAGGCCCTGGTCGATGAAAGCCCCCTGAACCTCCACCTGTCCGATGACCTCCGGACCCTGGCCGACCGGCTCATGCACCTGACAGAAGAGCCCATCGCCCCGCCGGAAAGCCTCCAGGCCGTCCTCCGGCCCTACCAGGTCCAGGGCTACCGCTGGCTGGTGGGCCTGTCCCGGCTGGGCATGGGCGGGATTTTAGCTGATGACATGGGCCTGGGCAAGACCATCCAGGCCATTGCCTACCTCCTTTACCGGAAGAGCCAGGACCCGGAAGCCACGGCCCTGATTGTGGTACCCACCTCCCTGATTTACAACTGGGAAGATGAACTGGCCCGGTTTGCCCCCAGCCTCCCCTACCGGATCATCACCGGTAACGCCGATGAACGGCGGGAGGCCATCCAGGCGGCGCCGGTCGGGTCGGTCCTGGTCACCAGCTATGCCACCTTAAGGCGAGACCACCCCCTCTACAGCCACTTCACCTTTGACACCATCTTTGCCGATGAGGCCCAGTTTATTAAAAATAGCTACACCCAGAACGCCAAGAGCCTCAAAAGCCTGCCGGCCCGCCACCGCTTTGCCCTGACCGGCACGCCCATGGAAAATGCCCTGGCCGACCTGTGGAGTATTATGGACTTCTGCATGCCCGGCTACCTCTTGAGCTGGCGGCAGTTCCGCCATGTCTATGACATCCCCATCAGCCGCTACGAAGATGAAAGCCGGCTCTACCGGCTCCGCCTTCTCATGGCCCCCTTCCTCTTACGGCGGGTCAAGAGCGATGTCCTCACCGAGCTCCCGGAAAAAATCGAAACCACCCTCTACACCGAGCTCAGCCACGAGGAAAGGCGGATTTACGACAGCCAGCTGGCCCTGTCCAAGGAAACAGTCATCCAGGCCCTGGCCAATGAGGGCCTGCCCCAGAACCGGATTAAAATCCTGGCCCTCCTCATGCGGCTCCGCCAGGTCTGCTGCTCGCCCAGGCTCTTCCTGCCCAGCTTTGACCAGCCTTCCTCCAAGCTCAAATTAGCGGTGGAGACCATCATGGAGCGCCAGCAAAACGGCCACCGGATGATCCTCTTTAGTCAGTTCACCTCTATGATTGACCTCATCAGCGAGGCCCTGGACCGCCATGGCATTGACCACCTGATCCTCACCGGCCAAACCAAGGCCGATGAACGAATGGACCTCATCCGCCGCTTCCAGGGTGGAACCGTCCCGGTCTTTCTGATTAGCCTGAAGGCCGGGGGCACCGGCCTCAACCTGACCGCCGCCGATACGGTCATCCACTTTGACCCCTGGTGGAACCAAAGCGTGGAAGACCAAGCCACAGACCGGACCCACCGGATTGGCCAGAAGCGGACCGTCCATGTCATCCGGCTCATCTGCAAGCACACCATTGAAGAAAAAATCATGGCCTTAAAGGAGAAGAAGTCCAGCCTCTCTGACCAAATTGTCGGCGAAAGCAAGGGCCTCCTCTCCAGCCTGACCCCTGAGGACCTGCGTGACCTCTTTGACCTGGGGCCCCGCCAATCATCATAAAAAGAAGAACCGTCTGCCAGTAGGCAAACGGTTCTTCTTTATTGGCCTTTATCCGGCTTATCCCGCTCTTGACCGGCCTCGGCCCGCCGCAGGTCATCGGCCATGGTTTCATCCATGGTTTCTGTGACCCGGGCCTCAATCTGGGCCTCCAGCTTGGTTTCCAGGTCAGCGGCCTCTTGGGCACTGAGCCGGTACTTGGGCAGGAGCTCATTGATGAGCAGGGCCACAAAGACCCCCAGAAGGGTGTCCAGGATTCGCATGAGAGAGTACTGGACAATCGGGGCCTGGCCCACCGGCATCAGCAAAATAGAGCAGAAGGTGACACAGGTAATCACCGTTGCCGGCGACCGGTTGATCAGGGCAATGAGCTTAATTAAGACCATGACCCCCAGGGCGACCAGGACATCGTAAACAAGGTCCCCCTGGTCAAGGCCCAGGGCTGTGACCCCGGCCAGGATCCCCATACCCACAAAACCGCCTATAATGGTCCCCAGGACCCGGTTGAGCCCAACCTTCAGGCTATCTTCAAAGGTCGGTTTCATGCAGATGAGGGCCGCAATCACAGCAAAGAAGGGGTAGCCCCCCAGGCCCCGGCTGAAGAGCAGACAAATCAGTGCTGCCAGACCCGTTTTATAAATCCGCATCCCCATATGAAAGGGACCGGATGGTGATTGATGATCAGACATAACCTGCCTCCCTCTTCGTCAAGCATGCCAATAGCCGGGGCCTGCCCCGGCGCTTTAGCTCATTATACCCTATTATGACTTTATTCATGCATGGCCCCAGCCGGGCCGGTCAATCGATAAAAAAAGAGCCCCCGCAGGGGCTGTGAAATCATCCAGCTTTAGGCCTCCTGGTCACCGGTGAAGTTCAGAAACCAGGCCAGACTTTTGTGGTCTTCCTTTTCCGGCTTGTCTGCCAGCATGCACTGGTCCGGGGGCGCCATGATGACGTCATCCCCCACCTGCCAGTCGGCCGGCGTCCTGATCCCCTGGCGGTCCACCCGCTGGAGGGCGTTGACCAGCCGAAGGAGCTCGGTCATGTTGCGGCCGGTGCTTTCCGGATAATACTGGATGGCCCGGATGACCCCAGCCGGGTCAATGACAAAGGTAGCCCGGACGGTCACGTCAGGATTGCTGGTATGGATCATGCCGTAGGCCTCAGCGACCTCCCGCCGGATATCCGCAATAATCGGAAAGGGTATGGCCTGCCCCTCTTCGCCATTAAGCCAGCGCATCTGCTCCATGGTCCGCAGCCAGGCCATATGGGAAGACAGGGAGTCCACCGACAGGCCGATCAGCTCACAATCCAGGGCTTCGAACTGGTCATAAATCCGGGCCAGGGCCATTAATTCTGTACTGCAAACCGGGGTAAAATCACCGGGATGAGAAAATAAAATCACCCACTGACCGGTATAGTCTGACGGAAAGGAAATGGTCCCCTGGGTCGTCTCCGCAGAAAAGACCGGTGCCGGATCACCGATCATGGGAATATGAGTTGGCATAGTCATCCTCCTTATAAGCTTCTCTAGCTGTATTGTAAAAAATCCCCGGCCGACTGTCAAACCGACGGGCCTTTTCGCTGAAAACAGGTATTTTATTGAAAAATCAGCCAAATTCACGTATTTGTGCAAAAAAAGACTTTCTTAATCTTTACAACTAATGTACTATTTAGATAATAGGAACGATAAAGGCACTGGTCAGGTAGACCTAAGGACGGACCACCTGTCCCATGCCCATAGAAAGGAAGATTTGCATGAACGTTTATCCCACAGAGAAAGTGCGTAACCTCGCCCTGGTCGGCCATTCCGGTAGCGGAAAAACCAACCTGACTGAAGCCATGTTATTCCAGTCCGGTGCCACGAAGAAAATCGGCCTGACCGCAGATAAAAACACCCTGTCGGATTTTTCCAAACAGGAAATGGCCCGGGGGGCTTCCATTGGCGTTTCTGTCATTCCTGTCGAATGGCGGGACCTGAAAATAAACATCATCGATACCCCGGGGCATATGGACTTCATTGGCGAAGCCTACAGTGCCTTACGGGCCGCTGAAAGCGCCCTCATGATCATTGATGCCACCAGCGGGGTCCAGGCCGGCACAGAACGGATGTGGAAGTACTGTGAAAAAATCGGCCTGCCCCGACTAATCTTCGTCAATAAGATTGACGAGGAAAACGTCAGCTTCCGGAAGATTATGGAAGAGTTAGAAGAAGCCTTCGGTAAAAAGGTTATTCCCTTTTCCGTCCCCATCGGCGAAGGGGAGTCCTTTGTCGGGGTGACGGACGTCATCTTCCAAAAGGGCTTCAAGTACACCGACGGCATGCCCCTGGAAACAGACCTGACCCATGACCAGGTCAAGGCCACTGAACGGATGTATGAAGAAATCGCCGAAGTCGTTGCGGAAAGCGACGAAGTCCTTATGGAAAAATACTTCGCCGGAGAAAAATTCACCCGGGAAGACCTCCTGCGCGGGGTGACCTCGGCCCTCCTGGAAGGGGATGCGGTCCCCCTCCTGGTCGGGTCTGCCGAAAAGGGTATCGGCATTGACATCCTCTTAAATATGATTGTCAATTACATGCCGGCCCCCAATGATGACCGAGCCAATATCGGCTTCCGCTATGAAAGCGGCGAAGAACGCAGGGTCGACCCGGCTGACCCCTTCTCCGCAGTGGTCTTCAAGACCATCATTGACCCCTTCCTGGGCAAGATGTCCATCTTCAAAGTCCTCTCCGGTAAGGTCAGCAAGGATTCCGATATTTATAACGCCTCCAAGGATACCACTGAGAAATTCGGTACCGTGTCGGCCTTACGGGGCAAGAACCAGCTGGAGGTTGCTGAACTCCAGGCCGGGGATATTGGCTGTGTAACCAAGCTCCAGCACACCGAAACCGGGGATACCCTCTGCGACAAGGCCCATCCGGTGGTCTACAAACGGGTCGAATTCCCCAGTCCGGTTATCTACTATGCCATTGAAGCCGCTGCTAAAAACGATGAAGACAAGCTGGCCCAGGGCCTCCAACGCCTCTCGGAAGAATTCCCCAGCTTTATCGTCCGCCGGGACGGGGAAACCCACCAGCTGACCATCGGCGGCTTGGGCGATACCCAGTTGGACGTTGTCATCGAACGATTGGAGGATTCCTTTGGGGTCAAGGTCAACCGGGTCCCCTTTATCATCCCTTACAAGGAAACCATCCGCACCAAGGCCGAGGTCCAGGGCAAGCACAAAAAGCAATCCGGCGGCGCCGGCCAGTACGGGGATGTTTGGGTCCGCTTCGAACCCTGCGATGAGGACTTTGTCTTTGCCGAAGAAATTTTCGGCGGCGCCGTCCCCCGGAACTTTTTCCCGGCCGTTGAAAAGGGCCTCAAGGACGCCATGGAACATGGTCCCTTGGCCGGCTACCCCATGACCGGGGTCAAGGCCACCCTCTATGATGGGTCCTACCATGATGTCGACTCCAACGAAATGGCCTTCAAGCTGGCCGCCCAGCTGGCCTTCCGCAAGGGGACCGCTGAAGCCCAGCCGGTCCTCCTGGAGCCCATCTGCAAGGTGGAAGTCTCCATTCCGGAAGAAAACCTCGGGGACGTCATGGGCGATATGAGCAAACGCCGAGGCCGGATCCTGGGCATGGACCAGGAGGCTGACGGCACCCAGCTCCTCATTGCTGAAGCCCCCCAGGCGGAAATGTTCGACTACCTCATTGACCTCCGGGCCATGACCCGGGGTCGGGGCACCTTTACCATGACCTTCATCCGCTATGAAGAAGTGCCGGCCAGCATTGCAGAAAAGGTCATTGAAGCCGCCCAACTGGCCAAGGGCAAGACCGAATAAAAACCACCTATACCCATGCCACCAACCCCTTTCCCGGGTTGGTGGCTTTTTTTATACAGGCCGCTTTTAAACCTTTGGCCCCCTTTTGCCCTCTTATAAGTGAAGACCCTTCCGGAAAGGAGCACATATATGATTTCTTCAAAGCAATGGATCCCCTGGGTCAAGCAGGCCCAGGCCGGCGACCAGGCGGCCTTTACCGAGCTGGTCCGCCACTTCCAGGCAGAGGGCTACCGGGCCGCCTGGCTCTGGGCCGGTGATGGGGCCGAGGATATTTTGCAGGAGGCCTTCCTCACCTGTTGGCAGAAATTACCCCAGTTGCGCCAGGCAAGGGCCTTTCGCAGCTGGTTTTACCAAATCCTCCGCCGAACCGCCCTTGACTACATCAAAAGAAGGCAAGCAGAGGTCCCCCAGGATAATATGGACCCCCTCTTTGCCAGCTCAAGGCCTAACCAGGCAATGACTGACAGCGACCGCCTCCAGGCAGCCCTTGGCCAATTGCCTGATGCCCAACGGGATGCCTGCAGCCTCTACTACTACGCCGGTTTCAGCGTTAAAGAAATCGCCGCCATGACCCAGGTTCCCCAGGCCACGGTCAAGTCCCGCCTCTTCCATGCCCGGAAGAAGTTACGGGCCCTACTCTTAAGCGATAACCCACCCGACTAGCCGCCAAGGCCGCCAGCCCATCAAACGAATAAGGAGGCACATCATGAACACCTACAAAGACCAAGCACTCACCCAGCTATTTCAAGAGGCAGCTGAAAAGCAAGTGCCCCCGGCTGACTTTGCCGACCGCTTGACCGGCAGGCTGCCGGCCCAAGAGAGAAAGCAAAAAGCCCGTAAGGGCCGACGCCGGCTGGTTACCGGCATGGCAGCGGCAGCTATCTTCTGCCTCTCTGTCGGCAGCTTATACGCCACCGGCGTCTTCGGCGAGGGCGGCATCATCAGCCATAGCAGCATCTTCGCCGATTACCACAGCCTGCCCGACGCCGACACCCTAAAGGCCGACCTGGGCTTTATCCCCCAACTACCGGAAGCCCTGGGCCCCTTTACCTTTCGCGAGGCCAGTATTGGCGAGAGCACCTACCAGGATAAGGCCGGCAATAAGGAAGTTACCGTCAAAGACCTCATCGCCAGTTATCAAGACAAGGCTGGGACCCGGCTCAATCTTTTCGCCAGTCCGGCCCTGAACCCCCTGGCAATCGATCCGGAAGATACCGTCATGACCCAAAAGGGCATCCAATACCAGCTGGTCGACTATACTCAGCGGGTGGTGCCGGTGAATTATGAAAAAACCGAGGAAGACCTGGCTTTAGAAAAGGCCGGCCGGCTAAACATCGCCTTTGGCGGAGATACCATTACCGAAACCCGCAATGCCATCCTTATCTGGCAGGATGCCGGCATTGAATACCAATTGCTCGCTGAAGACAGCCTAAGCAGCCAAGACCTCCTGGCCCTCTTGCCGGCCTAAAGACCGAGATATCAAAAACGCCTTACCCGGTTGGGTAAGGCGTTTTATTATGGTTAAATCGCATCAGGGTTCAATCAGCCGTTAACATAGTCTTGGGCAACCCAAGCCTGGCGGCCGTCACCGGTTTGGATGTGAACCATGCCGTTGGCCCGGTCTAAGACAGTAACCTGGGTCCCGTTGGATACACTACCGACGATAGTTGCAGAAGGATCTGCAGCGGCCCGCATGTTCAGGTCAGCCCCTTGGACATTAATGGTTGCGCTGCCGCCACCCGTCTGGGTTTGTTGTTGCTGCTGGGGGGCAGCTGCCTGGGTGTTGGCTGCTTGCTGGGATTGAGCCTGGGTAGTGGCGCTTTCAGTGCTTTGGGTCTTGGTTTTCTTTTCAGAGCTGGTTTGGTCAGCTTTTTTGCTTTCCTTTTCAGCGTCAGACAGGGCTTTTTCTGCCTTAGCCCGGTCTTCTTTCTTTTGCTGATCTTCCAGTTCAGAGGCATTGACCAGGGAGGTTTCCACATCTGAAGAGGAGGTGGTCACGAGGGGGTCTTTCGGGCCAAAGAGAGCACCGCTGGTATAGGCAATAATGCTCCCTAGGGCCAGGCCAACGACAACGGCAATGGCTAAAGCAATAAGAACGTTTTTCAATTTCATTTTTTCTGCTCCTTTTGGTTGATTTGATATGCTTTCCCTAGGATGCCCAGGCGGTGAGCGCCATAGAGGACCCCGAGAAGAACCAGCACAAAGACCAAAAATCCTTTGGCCGTTGTTAAAGAATTGACAATCAAGGCCGCCCCGGATAGGCCGGCACTGATGGCATAAATCAGCAGGACGGTGTTGCGGTGGGATAAACCCATCCGCAAGAGACAGTGGTGGAGGTGGGCCTTGTCCGCTTCAAAAATCGGTTGGCCGGCCAAGGACCGCCGGACAATGGCGAAGAGGGTATCAAAAATAGGCACCCCCAGGATAAGAATCGGAATAAAGACCGAAACCACCGTCAGCCCCTTCGAGGCGCTGTGGATAGAGATAATGGCAAGCATGTAGCCCAGGAACATACTCCCGGTATCCCCCATAAAGATAGAGGCCGGGTGAAAGTTATAGAGTAAGAAGCCCAGGGAGGCACCGGCTAGGCCAATGGCCATCAGGGCAGTCGACAGGTCGCCATTTTGCAGGGCCACAATGGTCATGCTCAGGGCGGCAATGCCTGCAACCCCACCGGCTAGGCCATCCAGGCCGTCAATGAGGTTGATGGCGTTGACAATGGCCACAATCCAGATGATGGATACCGGCACAGACAGCCAGGCCAGGTTAAAGACCTCTGCCCCAATAAAGCCGGTCACAAACTGGATCCGGACCCCACCGGCACAGGCAATCCCGGCTGCAATCACTTGGCCCAGGAGCTTGAGCTTGGCGGGCATGTCAGTCATGTCGTCGACAATGCCTACAAAGACGAGCAGTGTTGCACCGAGGAAGACCACCACCAGGGACCGGTCGGTCGGCAGGGCGATAAAGGTAGCCACCCAATAGGCAGCATAAATGGCCAGCCCCCCCATCCGCGGCATAATCCTGGTATGGACCTTCCGCTGGTTGGGCTTATCAACGGCCCCGATCCGCAGGGCCAGGAGTTTGACCAGGGGAACCAGAAAGGCCGTCAATAAAAAGGCCCCGACCGCCACCCATAAAATATTTATTAAAAGGCTGTCTGATATCATTGCAACACTTCCATTATCGTAATCTCCATATAGGCATTGTAAAGGTATTTTAAGGCTATTTCAAGCTATTGCCGGCCTTTTATAATCTTTTTTGCCAGAGCTGCCGGCAGGTGGGCCAGCCCCTTGAGGGTGGCCACCCGTTTAGGGGCACAGGCCCCCTTGGCCAGGGCTGCCTGGGCCCCGTCCGCTAAGCTGCTTGGGGTCATTTTTTCCAACGGAAGAAGCTCGCCACCGCCGACCCGCTGCATAAAGGCGGTCACCTTAGGGTCGTAGGGGAGGCCCAGGAGGGCACAGTCACAAACCGCCCCGATAATTAAGGCATGGAGCCGCATGGCAATCACCAGGTCAGCGGCTTTCATGAGACTAAAGAGTTCATTTAAAGGATAGTCCCCTTCCAGGACATAGGCCCGCTCGGTCATATGCCCGGCAATGGCCTGGCACAGGGCCATGTCCGCCTCCGGCTGCATGGGCAGGAGGGCCACCTTGTAGCCCTGCCGGGCCAGGACATCCAAGCCTTCTGAAAAGGCCTTGACCCGGTCCACCCCCTGCCAGGGGCGGGGGGCACAGATGACCAGCTTGTCTGCCTCATAAATACCCGCCTGGGCCAGAAGGGTTCGGACCGGCCGGCCGCCGGTCCCCTCATAGGCCAGAACCGGGTCTGCTGCAATGAGGACCGGCACCCGGACCCCCATCTCCTTGAGCAGGAGCCGACTAGTCCGGTCCCGAACCGTAATGGCCTGGGTCCGGTTTAAAACTGCAGCGGTCAGCCGGCGGTTGAGGCCATCGGTTAAGGGGCCGACCCCCTGGCTGTAGACCAGGACAGGCACCCGGCAAAGGCGGGCTAAGGCAATGACCGCCAGGTAGTAGATAAAGCCCCGCTTACTGGTCACATCCTGGAGGAGGCTCCCTCCACCGGAAATGAGGAGGTCACTTTTCAAAAGGGCCCCTAAAACGCCCCGGACCTGCCAGCGGTTGACGGCCTCGACCCCAAACCGGGCCCGGCTGTCAGCCGGCGCATTGGAGAGGAGGGTTAGGTCAGCTTCCGGCATTTCCTTGGCCAGGGCCGCAATAATCGATTCACAGACGGCATCGTCACCGGCATTGTTAAAGCCGTAGTAGCCGCTTAAGGTAATCCGCATCATCTGCCGCCTCCTTTTAAGGTCGCCTGTTTCGTCCGGTAACTTGCCCAACCCCGTTGGACAAGGCGGAAAAGTCCCCATAAAAGGGCTGACAGTAAAATCCCCACTAAGAGCCCGTTGCCGCTCCGCCAGAGGCTCACAGCCAGGGGCGTATGGATATGGGCGTAGGTGTTGACCAGGGAGACCTGGCCAATTAAGGCCGGAATGCACATGAGCCACCAGCCTGCCCGCTTGCGGGCCAGGAGAAACCAGGCCAGGGTAAAGGGATATCCAATCAGGAATTCCTTGGACCGGGGCCGGACAGATAGGATATCCGTCAGCCATTGGCGGAAGCCCATTTCCGTATCACTGATAGTTGCTGAGCTGTTCCCGGTCCGGCTCACATAAATGACCAGGGCCACTGCCAAAATCCCAAAGAGGACCAGGTAGCGGTAGTCGACCAGCTTTTGACCCAGGGCCTTGACCCGACCCCAGGGGTCGGGCTGGTCCCAGATAAAGAGGACCGCCGGCACTACCAGGAGGGGGATGACATGAGCCAGCTTAACCCCGGCAAACTCGCTCAGCTTGAGCATAAAAAGCTGGGAGGACAGGAGGCCCACCATGAGAACCGCCCCAACAAAGCTCAGGGCACACATCAAGAGTAGGCGGCCAACCGCCCGGCTAAAGCGATCTGTTCCATAATTGAGGAGAAGGAGGGCGGATAGGGTCGGGAAGGTTACCACACTGATAAAGGCCATCCCCTTAAGGGCTAGGACCGGTGCAACCACCAGGCCCGCAATCCACCCGGCGGCCAGGACCAGAGCTGCCAAGGCAGCCATCTTTTCCAAGCGCAACCGGCGCAAGAGGAGAAAGACACCGCCCACAATCCCCAGGCCAATGAGCCCCTGCTGCCAATCCGGCGTTTCAATAGGCTGGAGACCGGCATAGTCCTGACCCAGCTTAAAGCCATCGTCTTCCAGGGACTTGCCTAGGGCGTCCAGGTAATTGAGGTTCATGTCCAGGGCATAGCCCGGTTCTGCAATATCAAAAAACCGGACCAGGAGCCCCCGCATATTCCGCTCCCGAACGGCCAAGTTCCACCGGTCCAAAGCCTGCTTCTCCCCTTGGAGTCTTTCTTCTTCAGTATCTCCCTGGAACTGGCTCATCTCTGCATTGGAGATGGTATGGACCCGAACCACCTCTTTGTCCAGGAGGACGCCCAGTTTTTCCAGGCCCGCCTGCTTGGAAAATTCAACAATCCCCAGGGGGACCTTAGGCACGCCCTGGTCATCCGTCAGTACCGCATAGAGCTTGTCCAGGTCATCCGGGAAGCCCGGGACCACCTTGTCGTTCATCAAGACCAGGACCAGGTTGGGCACCGCTTCCAGGTCTTCCCGCAGCTGCCGGTAGGCCAGGTCATCATTGCCCCGCCAGGTCCGGACTTGGACCACGACCCCCATAGCCTGGTCTGCAACGGTCTGCATAAAGGCCTGGTCATAGCCGACACCAATGGTATCGACGGCCTCGGCAGCCATTTCTTCTTCCTGCTTATTCTGGGTAATCATAGACGGCACAGCAATAACATCGTAACCGGTCGCCCCGCCGCCAATGAAGATGGCCCCGCGGACCTTGGCCAGGACCTCTCTCTTAATCTGGTCCCGCCAGGCGTCATCATAAATAACAATATACCGCATGGCATCATTGGGGGTAAAAGCCGGCAGGCGGCTAGGGTCTCGGGCATCCCGGACATTCTGCCCCTGGTAAATGCCAACCTTCCCTTCATCGGCCAAGCCCCGGAGGGATTCCTCCTTAAAGAGGACCTGGCTGACCCCATGGTCTTTTAAAATCCCCAACATGGTCGGCAGGTCTTTTTTATTCCCGCTGGCCAGGGTTCGGACATCCGTTTCATTTACAATGATATTTACAGCCTTGTCTCCTGCCTCTACGGACAAGCGTTTAACCGCCACCACCGAGGACAGAACCAGGGCCAGGACTACTAGGGCTATAGCCCCTCTTTCAGCCCATACCAGCCAATTTTTCCGCATTATTTGTAACCTCTCTTTACATGTGATCATATCCCTCATATTGTAGCACACTTAGCCTCAGCGTGAAATACACCCGCCGGCAGGTTTATAAGAGATATGGCCCTTGTAAAAGTTTGATGGGAGGCCCCAAAGCCCTTTTGTCCGGCCCGGCTTTACGTTATCCTAAAGAGAGACGAGACCATACGACCAGAAGGGGGACCCATGAGTATCCTACTACAAGCGCCTGTCACTGCCTTTGACCACTACCTTACAGCTGAAAGCCCCAAGGCTTTCGCCCCTTCATTTAGGGCTTTTTACCGTTTTTTACGGGAAGAAGTCCAGTTCGGCTGGACCGGCAGCCGGGACCATACCTACCACCACTGCGCCCGGGTCCTCCTCTTCACCCTGATGATTGGGCGGCTAGAGGGCCTGGCCGAAGACCGGATCCATGACGCCGCCCTGGCCGCCGTTTTTCACGATAGTCGCCGGCTGGATGATGGCTTTGACGTCGGCCACGGCCTCCGGGCCGCCCACTACTACCGCCAGTACACCAACGCCCACCGCCGCCCCTTCAGCCGGCCGGTCTACGCCGCCATCGCCTTCCATGACCGGGACGACGCCCTGGCCCTCAAGGCCTTCCAGCATGCCCCGGATGCCGAAAACCAGCGCACCGTCTGGCGGCTCCTAAAAGACGCCGATGCCCTGGACCGGCTCCGCTTTGGCGAAGCCGCCCTGGACCAGACCTACCTCCGGACCCAAGCCGCCCTCCAGCTTCTCCCCGAAGCCCGGCGGATCGTCCAGGAAAGCGCCGCCCTGGTTGACCAGCGCCCGGGCTGAGCAGCTAACCAGACTCTTGAATAAAACAACCCAGCTGACCTAGCTCTTTCTCAGGTCAGCTGGGTCTTTTTGTCCAACCACTCGCTGGTTAAAGGTTGAATGCGCTTTGGCCTACCCCCTCCTCCTATTTCAAGCCGAGCAAAAAGCCCCATCCAGTCCTCTCAGAGGATTGGATGAGGCTTTTTTTATTTAAGCCGTCACTTATTTGGCTTCATCAAAATAGGCTTGGACATCGGCGGTGTTAACCGGGATGACGGTGCCTTGGTACTTGTCGCTGATGAGTTTCTTAGCGGCATCGGAGCTTAGGACCTTGACCAGGACCTTGGTTTTGTCGCTGTCAGCATCTGCTGTCCGGACGGCTACGACATTGGCATAGGCCTTGGCGGCGATGGAGTTGGGGTCTTCTACAGCCAGGTTACCGGTGAAGTCAATGTCGGAAGCGATGGCGAAGTTCCCATTGATGACAGCCAGGGCCACATCCGGCAGGGCCCGGGGGATTTGGGCAGCTTCCATTTCAACAATTTCCAGTTTCTTGGGGTTGTCTTGGATGTCGCGCACGGTAGCGGTCAGGCCGGCCCCTTCTTTCAGGGTGATTAAACCGTTTTCTTGAAGCAGCAGGAGGGCCCGGGCTTCATTGGAGGTATCGTTGGGGACGGCAATCTTGTCGCCTTCTTTTAAGGCATCCAGAGTGGTGACTTTACCGGGGAAGATGGCCATGGGTTCGTAGTGAACGAAAACGACATCTTTGAGGTCGGTCTTATTTTCTTTGTTGAAGTCATCAAGGAAAGGCTTATGTTGGAAGAAGTTGGCATCGATTTCACCGTCGTTTAAGGCCTTGTTCGGCAGGACGTAGTCGGTGAATTCCTGGATTTTCAGGGTGTAGCCTTCTTTTTCAAATTCCGGGGCCAGGGCATCTAAGATTTCCTTGTGGGGGGCCGGGGTGGCGCCAATGGTGATGACCTTATCATCGCTAGAGGCAGCCGGGGCGGAGCCGGCTTCACTGCCGGCCGGGTCTTGGCCGCCGCAGGCGGCGAGGGTGCCTAGGGCCAGGGCCGCAACTAAAAAACTGGCTAGGGTTTTCTTAAAAGACATGTTTTTTTCCTCCTTATTTTTGCACAACTTTTTGCAAAACAATTTTCTATTTTATACCCGGTATGGTTTAGAGCTAAGCAGATTCTTTACTTCTTTTATCGCTCTTCTTGACAATCCGCATGCCGATACTTTGGATGGCCTGGACCAGGAGGACCAGGATGACCACGGTAATGATCATGGTGACATTTTCATAGCGGTAGTAACCGTACTTGATGGCCACGTCCCCCAGGCCGCCGCCGCCGACAAAGCCGGCCATGGCGGAATAGCCTAGGATGGTTGTTGCCGCCACCAGGGACCCGGTAATCAGGGAGGGCACAGCCTCCACCAGGAGGACCTTGCGGACAATCTGTCCATTGGAGGCCCCCATGGACTGGGCCGCTTCAATGACGCCGGCATCCACTTCCAGGAGGCTCTGTTCAACGAGCCGGGCCACAAAGGGGGCGGCGCTGACGACCAGGCCGAAGGTCATGGCCTTGGGGCCAATGGTGGTTTGGACCACGGCCCGGGTCAGGGGGGTGATGGCGATAAAGAGAATGAGGAAGGGGACGGACCGGAGGACATTCACCAGGCCGCCGACCAACCAATTGAGAGCCGGCAGGGGGTGGATCCCATCTCTGGCACTGGTGATCAGGAATACGCCCAGGGGGATACCGATCAGGTAGGAAATGAGGGTGGTGGCCAGGGTGACCCCGATGGTGATCAGGGTGTTGTCCCAGAGCATTTGAATGTATTGAGCATCAAACATGGGCGGCCACCTCCTCTACAGCTACCCCTTGACCCCGGAGGTACTCACTGACCCGGTAGACATCTGACCGGGGTGGCAGCTGGATGACCATCTGCCCGTAAATACAGCCGTCAATGGTCCGGGTGTCGGCGTGGAGAATATTGACAGGTTCCCGGGTTTCTAAAATGAGTTCAGCCAGGATCGGTTCAAAGGCATCGCCGCCTTCAAAGGTAATCCGGAGCTGGGTGCCTTCGGTTTGTTGGAAATTGATGGGGTCTCCCTCTACCCGGTAGACCAGGCGGCGGGCCGCCTCTGTCTTGGGCTGGGTAAAGACCTCCTTCACCGTCCCCACTTCTGCAATCTGGTGGTCGGCAATGACGGCCACCCGGGAGCAGATTTCTTCAACCACCCGCATTTCATGGGTAATGACAATGACTGTCAGCCCCATCCTCTTGGATAAGTCCTTCAAGAGGTTGAGGATGGCGTCGGTGGTTTCCGGGTCCAGGGCGGAGGTGGCTTCATCGCAGAGGAGGACCTTGGGGTCAGAGGCCAGGGCCCGGGCAATGGCCACCCGCTGCTTTTGCCCCCCGGATAGCTGGGCCGGGTAGGCGTTGGCCCGTTCACTCAGGCCAACGATTTCTAAAAGTTCCAGCCCTCTTTTTTTCGCTTCCTGGCCACTAATGCCGGCAATTTCCAAGGGAAAGCAAACATTTTGCAGGGCAGTCCGCTGCATGAGCAGGTTGAACTGCTGAAAGATCATCCCCATCTGCCGGCGGACCTGGCGGAGAGCCGCCGGGGATAGGGTCCCCAGGTCCTGGCCGTCAAAGATGACGCCACCGGCGGTAGGCCGTTCTAAAAAGTTAATGCACCGGACCAGGGTGGACTTACCGGCCCCGCTCATACCGATAATGCCGAATATTTCCCCCTCATGGATGGAAAGGTTGATGTTTTCCAGGGCGGTAATGGTATTGCCTTTCAGACGAAAGGACTTGGATAAATCATATAGGCGGATGAGCTCGTCTGAAGCAGAAGCTGCCAATCAAATCACTCCTTTTCCCGCTCTAGCCCGTGACGGGGCCGCAGGCGGGATAAATCATAGGGGGTATGGGCATAGACAATGTGGTTGAGCCAGTTAGAAAAGAGCAGGTTGGCATGGCTCCGCCAGGTGACCACCGGGGCCAGGCCCGGGTCATCTCCCGGAAAGTAATTTCTCGGTAGAGGAACATTGTCCATCCCCTTGGCCAGGTCCCGGTCGTATTCGCCCTTGAGGGTCAGGGGGTCATACTCCAGGTGGCCGGCAATGAAGTACTGCCTTTGGTCCAGGGTTGAAGAGAGCAGGACGCCTGCTTCATCGGACTGGGCCAGGACCTTGAGGTCCTTCTCGCCGACAATATCTGCCGGCCGGTTGGTGGTGTGCCGGGAATGGGGGGCCTCGAATTCATCATCAAAGCCCCGGGTGATATCCCGGTTCCGGATGAGCCGGTGGCGGTAGACGCCAAAGAGTTTTTCCGGCAACAGGACTTTTGGGATACCGTAGTAATGGTAGAGGGCGGCCTGGGCTGCCCAGCAAATAAAAACGGTGGAATAGACATTGCTATTGGCCCAGTCGAGGATCTCTGTCAGTTCCTGCCAGTAGCTGACGGATTCAAAAGGCATCATTTCCACCGGGGCGCCGGTGATGATGAGGCCATCGTAGCGCTTGTCCCGGACTTCTTCAAAGCGCTTGTAAAACTTAAACAGGTGCTTTTCCGGGGTGTTTTTACTCTTATGGTGGGAAACCATCAGGAGATCAACATCGACCTGGAGGGGGGTATTCCCAATCAGACGCAGGAACTGCGTTTCGGTTACAATTTTAAGGGGCATGAGGTTTAAGAGGGCAATCCGCAAGGGACGGATGTCCTGGCGCAGGGCCCGGGACTCATGCATAACTTGAATGTATTCTTCAGCCAGGGCTTCCGCAGCAGGAAGCGACTTGGGTATAATAACCGGCACAGCTGCATCTCCTTCTAGTTTATATGAGGCCTTTACCGGGTGGCGGCTAGGGCCTGGTCAACATCTGCAATAATATCTTCAATGGCTTCAATCCCTACATTAAAGCGGATCATATCCGGGGATACGCCGCCCTTTCTCAGGTCTTCGTCGCTGAGCTGGCGGTGGGTGGTGGAAGCCGGGTGGATCATATGGCTGTGGAGATCACCAACGTGGGTGACCAGGGTAATGAGTTTGATATGGTTGATGACCTGGCGGGCTCTTTCAACGCCGCCTTTGGGACCAAAGGAAACGACACCGGACTGACCCTTGGGCAGGTATTTCTGGGCCAGGTCATAGTTGGGACTGTCCTTTAAGCCGGGGTAGTTGACCCAGGCCACATCCGGATGCTTGGCCAGGTGCTCTGCAATGGCCAGGGCATTTTCACTGTGCCGCTGCATTCTCAGGTGGAGGGTTTCAATCCCTACATTAATTAAGAAGGCATTAAAGGGGCTCATAGTGGACCCAAAGTCCCGGAGGAGGCCGGCCCGCATCTTAGCCACATAGGCGGCCGGGCCGAACTGGTCGGTGTAAACAATGCCATGGTAGTCCGGGTCCGGTTCGGTGAGTTCAGGGTACTTGCCGTTATTCCAGTTGAAGGTCCCGCCATCGACGATGAAGCCGCCCAGAGAGGTGGCGTGGCCGTCTAAGTACTTGGTGGCACTGTGGGTCACAATGTTGGCCCCCCACTTTAAGGGATTGCAAAGGACCGGGGACGGGAAGGTATTGTCCACAATGAGGGGAACATCGCCGGCTTTAGCTAAGGCAGCGACCTTTTCCAGGTCCAGGACGTCCAGGGCCGGGTTCCCAATCATTTCTGAAAAGACACAGCGGGTTTCAGGCCGCAGGTGGCTTGTCAGTTCCTCTAAGGAGCGCTTAGGGTCGACAAATTCCACTTCAATGCCGAACTTTTTCAGCTGGGAAGCGAAAAGGGTATGGGTCCCGCCGTAGAGGTTGCTCATGGCCAGGACATGGTCGCCGGCCTTGGCAATATTGGCCACCGCGAAGAAGTTGGCCGCTTGGCCGCTGGAGGTGGACAGGGCGGCGACCCCGCCTTCTAAAACAGCAACCTTTTCCTCTACCCAGGACAGGCTGGGATTGCCCAAACGGGTATACATGGGGCTATCGGTCTTTAAGTCAAAGGCATCGCCCAGGTCTTCTGCCGTATCAAACTTGTAGGTCGTCGATTGGATAATCGGCATGATCCGGGGATCATGGTTGCCGGGGATATAGCCGGCCTGCACGCATCGCGTGTCAGAGGCCAGCTGGCGTAATTCATCATTTGTCATAAGGGTTCCTCCTTTATACCGGGAGTGATCTGTCGGTAGAAAAAAAAGCCACTTCACCCAGGGAGGTGAAATGGCTTGTCTTTTTTCTCTCCACTTATCTCCCAGACGGTTCGTCTGTCGGATTTAGCACATCACCCGAAGGCTGTTGCCGGGTTTCACAGGGCCGTTCCCTCCACCACTCTTGATAAATGATCTCATTTGAGATTGACACGGATTATATCAGATATGCTTACCCCTGTAAAGGGCCAAAAGCTGTTTTTTTATTTTTTTGTTGAGGGGGCTCCATCCATGGGACGACCGACCGGCCGGACCTCGGTTTCCAGGGTAATGCCGGTTTTTTCAGCGACCACCTGCTGGATATGGCTAATTAAATCCAAAACGTCCTGGGCGGTGGCCCCGCCGATGTTCACAATAAAGCCGGCGTGCTTCATAGATACCTGGGCCCCGCCGAGGGTGTAGCCCTGGAGGCCGCTTTCGATAATGAGGGGGCCGGCAAAGTGGCCGGGTGGCCGCTTAAAGACGCTACCGGCAGAGGGCATGTCCAGAGGTTGGCGGCTCTCTCTTTTGTGGGTGAGCTCGGCCATCCGGAGGGCGATATCCGCCGGGTCGCCGGGCTTGAGCCGGAGGGCGGCAGCCAGGCAATACAGGGGCTCTTCCTTGAGCCGGCTGTGCCGGTAGGCAAAGGCCATTTCTTCATTGGTCAGGCGGCGAACCCGCCCCTGGCCATCCATGACCTCAACCCATTCAATGACATCCCGCATTTCCCCGTCATAGGCGCCGGCATTCATAAAGACGGCGCCCCCCAGGCTGCCGGGAATACCACAGGCAAATTCCAGGCCGGTCATCCCCTTGGCCTGGGCCGCCTGGCTGACTTCGGCCAGGGGAAGGCCGGCGGCAGCCAGGCAGAGGGTTCCCTCCGGCCAGGTCAGCTGGTTGAATCGGGCCATATTGATGACCAGGCCGTCCATGCCCCGGTCGCTAACCAGGAGGTTAGACCCCAGACCCAGGATAAAAACCGGTACCCCTTCCTTTCTGGCCCAGGCTAAGACCAGGGCCAGGTCTTCCGGGCCGGCCGGCCAGGCCATGAGGTCGGCCGGACCACCGATTTGAAAGGTGGTGTGCTTGGCCATAGGCTCATCTGCCCGCCACTGGTCAGCCGCTAGGGGAAATGGTTCTTGACTATCGATTGGCAATCTCTTCATCGTCCTTTCATGCTGGCCAAGGCTGCCAGGGCGGCATCAATAAAGGCTTCCCCGTAGCTGGGATGGGGAAGGACCGTCGTTGCGATATCCTTGGCTGTCAGCTGCCCCCGGAGGGCAAAGGCACAGGCGGTGATCAGGTCACTGGCCCGGCCGCAATAAAGCTGGGCACCGAGCAGGATGCCGTCTTCCTTGTTGAAGACCAGCTTCATAAAACTCCGAGGGAGTTCATCGATGACGGTCTTGGCATTCCCGCCCATGACAGCCTTGCCAACCACCGGGTCATAGCCGGCTTCCTTGGCCTGGCCTTCATCCAGGCCAACGGTGGCAATTTCAGGCAGGGTATAGACGCAGGCAGGGATGTGGTCGACCGGCCGGGCGTCTTCACCGAGGAGGCGGGCCGCCAAGGCACGGCCATCTGCTGTGGCCTTATGGGCCAACTGGATGCCGCCAATGACATCGCCGATGGCGTAGACATTGGTTAGACTGGTGGCATAGGTCTCATCCACCAGGACAAAGCCCCGGTTCATCTCCGGCTGGTAATCTTCGGCAAAAAGGTCATCGGTGGCCGGCTGACGACCGGCTGCCATCAGGACCTTATCAGCCGGGATGGTTTCGCTCTTTCCCTTGGCTTCGTAGGTCACCGCCAGGGCCCCGTCAGCGGCTTCAATGGCCTGGACCCCGGCCCCGGTGACGGCTTTAATCCCCATTTGTTTAAATTGAGCGGCCAGGCTCCGGCCGATTTCCTTATCCATATTGTTGAGTAACTGGGGCAGGGCCTCCAGGACGGTGACGTCTGTCCCCAGGGCCTGGTATAGGGCAGCCATTTCCACCCCAATGACCCCACCGCCAATAATGACCAGTCGGGCGGGGATTTGGTCATCGACGACCAACATTTCATCAGAGGTCACCACCCCGGGCAAGTCGGCGCCGGGAATGGGCAGGCGGCGAGGCTTGGCCCCAACGGCCAGGATGACCTTTTCTGTATCCAGGGTGTCACCACCGGCCAGGGCCACCTGGGGGCCGGCCAGGAGGCGGGCCTGGTCCTCAAAAACGTCTACCTTGGCCCGTTTTAAAAGGCCGGCGATGCCCTTTTCCTGCTGGGCTGTTACGGCTGATTTGCGACTATTTAAAGCAGGGCCATCCTTAATACCCTTGGCCGCTTCGTGGAGCAAGGTTTTGGTCGGTACGCAACCCCGCTGCAGGCAAGTGCCCCCTAAACCGCTTTTCTCAACGAGAGCCACTTTCTTGCCGCCAGCTGCCAGGTCCAGGGCACAATCATACCCGCCCGGGCCGCCACCAATCACTACGATATCATAACGCATTGTCTTGCCTCCTTGTTGTTAGAATATATAGACTATAACCTATTGTATCATGACCGGCAGGCCAATAAAAGGACCTAGTGACGAGGGGCCGTTGAAAAAGATAAGACCTATTGATGAATTCAATAGACCATTTTCACTTTTACTCTTTCTTTTTCTCCGATTATTAGCTATGCTATAAAGTAGCAGTATGGCAAGAACCGCTGTCATCCATCTACTATGCCGACAGGTACTGCCAACTGCCATAAAGACCCTTTGCGGGTCTTTTTTTGTCTCTGCCGTTGAAGAGAAAGCCCCCAATAGCTATACTGGAGAGGGGAGGGCCTATGCTATACATAAGAGAAACCATCATTGTTGAGGGTAACCGGGACCAGCAGGCTGTTTTGCAGGCGGTGGCCGCCCTCGTTTTTAAAACCCGGGGCCTAAATGGCCTGCGGGCCGACCTGACCGGCTGGGCCCCCTTTGCTGCCCACGGGGGCCTGGTCATTTTAACCGATCCCGATGGCCCCGGTGACCGACTCCGGACCAAGATCACCGCCGCCTACCCCACCGCCCTCCAGGCCCAGTTACCAACCAAGGCCTGCCGGGGGCCCAGGGGCCGGCTGGGCATCCAATTTGCCGACCCGGCCGCCATCCGGAAAGCCCTATTGGCAGCCGGCTGCCGGTGCCGACCGGCCCCGCCGGCGGATACCCTAAGCGAGTTGATCCAGGCCGGCTTTGGCGGTGGCCCAACCGGGGCCCGGAACCGCCAGGCCCTCACCGACGCCCTGGGCCTGCCCCAGGCAACGGCCCCCCAGCTGGCGGCCTACTTAAATGCCCTGGACCTGACCCCGGCCCAGGCCCTCAGCTATATACACCCTAACAACTAAGGAGGCAGCCTTGATGCAACGTTCTTTCCGTCATAAGAAAAAATTCGGCCAAAACTTTCTCACTGACCCGGCCTTATTAGATAAAATCGCCCGTCTTTGCCCGCCGGGTCCGGCCGCTTTGGAAATCGGCGCCGGCGCCGGGGCCCTGACCCGGGCCCTGGCCAACCGCTTCCCCCTGGTCGCTGCCCTGGAAATTGACCGGGACCTGGCCCCGCTCTTGGAAGCTAACCTGGCTGGCTGTGACCATGTCCACCTGGCCTTTGCCGATGCCCGAAAGTTGGACTTTGACGCCTACATGGCCGACTTGGGCGCCAGCCAGTACGCCATTGTGGCCAATTTACCCTATTACATAACCACCCCCCTCCTCATGCAGGCTGTCGAAGAGAACCAGGGGGCTGAAGATATGATCTTTATGGTCCAAAAGGAAGTCGCTGACCGCCTGGCTGCACAGCCGGGCAGTAAAAGCTACGGGGCGGTGACGGTAGCCGTCCAATACCGCTGTCAGGTGGACCTGGCCCTCCAGGTGGGCCGGAAGGCCTTTACCCCACCGCCGGAAGTGGATTCCACGGTGGTCCGGCTCAAGCGTCGGCCCCCGGAAATACCTACCGACCCGACCGCCTTCCGGCAAACGGTCCGGGCCGCCTTTAGCCAGCGGCGCAAGACCCTCCGCAATAGCCTCAAGGCCACCAGCCTGGCAGCCGACCACCTGGACCGAGCTCTGGCGGCCTGTGCCATCGACCCGACCCGCCGGGCCGAGACCCTGTCCGTCAATGAATTCGCCCAGCTCAGCAAGGCCCTCTACCCTCCAGAGAAAGGATGATTTGATGCGCGCCGATGATCGTTTCCAACGCTGGCTATCTGATGACTCCCTCTCCATGCAGGAGCGGCGCCGCCTCTACCGGCTGGCCGATAACAAAGAGGCCTTTTTACGGGCCTTTGGGGAACCCCTGACCTTAAAGGGCGGACGGTTAATCGGTAAGCTGGGAGACGGCCCCGCCCATATGAATGACCGCACCGCCCGCTGGCTGGCCGCCACCATAGCCACCCAACTGGTCGATAAAGGCATCGACAAGGGGCTCCTCATTTTAGGCGGAGAGGTCCGACTCCACACCGATGCCTTTATAGAAATCATCGCCCGCCAGCTCTGCGCCTATGGCCACCATGTAGCCATCTGGCAGGACCCCATCCCGGCTGCGGTCCTATCCTGGGCCATCCGCTATGCCCGGGCCGATGGGGGGATTTACATCGGCGCCGATGCGGCCCCGGCCGACTGGAACGGAATCACCTGCTACACCGCCCAAGGGGCCCCCTTGAATACCAATGACGACGAAGACCTGGCCTACCGCTACCAGACCTTCTTAAATAGCCAGGACCCCAAGCCCATCGATGACTTGACCTCAGCTGACCTGGCCGGTCAAATGCAGGTCGTCGATCCCCATATGGGGGACCTCTACCTGGCCGACCTCCTCTATGGCGAAGGGCTTCTCAAGGACCGGCAGAAGGATGACGGCCCCCTCTCGATTATTTATACCGCCCTCCATGGGGCCGGGGGCAACTTTATTCCCGATGCCCTGGCCGAATGCGGCTTTAACGACTTCCGGGAAGTGGAAAGCCAGGCCCAACCGGACGGGACCTTTCCCGACCTGACCCGGCCCAATCCCAGCGATGCCCAGGCCCTGGATGAGGCCTGTCGGCTAGGCTATGTCATGGGCACAGACCTGATCTTAGCCAGCGATCCACCAGCCCGGCGGATTGGCTGCGCCGTCCGTCACAAGGGCGACTACGTCCTTCTGACGCCGGCACAAATCACCGCCCTCCTCATCGACCAACTGCCCCAGCTCCTTCCCCAGCCGACCAACGGGGTGATCTTGGCCCCCCTGGCCGGGTCGCCCTTCCCCAAGCGGCTGGCCCTCAACCGCCGCTTCCAGGTCCGGGACCTGCCCCAGGGCCTGGCCGGCATTGGCCAGGGCTGTCGGGACATCGTCGCCGACGGGGGCAGGCTCTTTTTGGCCTATGACGATGGGGCCCTGGTCGGCGGCAACTTAAACCGGGAAGGGGACGCTGTCTTTGCAGCGGTCGCCCTGGCCCTGGTCGCCCGGCGTTTAAAGGCCTTCGGCCGAACTCTGGTGGACCAGCTGGACCTCCTCTACGCCCACTACGGCTACTGGACAGACCGTCACTTCGACTATGAACCGGCCATGGCCCTCCCCAAGAACCTGAGTGACCAAACCCTGGCCGCCCTAGCCGATATGCCGGCCCAGGAGGTTTTCGGCCGGCCTGTCCGCCTAGTCTTAGACTACCGCCGGGGGACCTTCTGGCTGGCCCCAACCCCCCTGCTCCAGTATGTTTTCCCCGGGGGCAGCCACATCAGCCTGGCCGCTGACCCCGCCGGCCGCCGGCTCCAGGCTCAGATCTATGCCACCGCTCCCCAGGCGGAGACAGCCCGGCACCTGGCTGAAGACCTGACCAGCCACTTGCGCCAGGCCCTCCGCCAGGCCGCTGAGCAGGCCAGGACCAACCTTTTGAGTTAGTTTGACCACAAACCATCCGGGCCCCGCCCGGTCATCAAAAAAGCGCCCTCCTTTTGGAAGGCGCTTTTCGTTTTAAGGAATATGGTAGAGCTTGCGAAGGTCATCGGGGACTAGGGCCTTCTTTTCTTCAGCAGCGAAGATATGGGCAATTTTCCCCTTATCCAGCATAATCAGCCGGTCGCCGATATCAATGGCATCCTGGAGGTTATGGGTAATCATAATGACTGTCAGCTTGTCCCGCTCAGCCAGCCGGCAGGTAAAGTCCAGGACATCTTTGGCAATCTGGGGGTCCAGGGCAGCGGTGTGCTCGTCCAGGAGCAGGAGCTGGGGCGGGCGGAGGGTGCTCATAATGAGGGCCACCACCTGGCTCTGACCGCCGGAGAGTTCGTTCATCCGGTTGTCCAGCTTGTCTTCCAGGCCCATGCCGGCCTCACTGAGCTTCTCGGCAAAAATCCGCCGGAGGTCCTTGGTGATGGCCCGGTTAAAGAGTTTCCGGTTCTGTCGGCCATAGGCCAGGGCCAGGTTTTCTGCCACCGTCAGGTTGGGGGCCGTCCCCATTTGGGGATTTTGAAAGACCCGGCCAATAAAGTGAGACCGCTTATGCTCGGGCAGGAAGGTGATATCCCGGTCATTGAGGGTGATTTTCCCCCGGTTGGGCCAGAGGGCGCCACCGATAATATTGAAGAGGGTCGACTTCCCGGCCCCGTTATTCCCCAGGACAGTGACAAATTCCCCGGTCTCGACGGTCAGATCCAGGCCCCGTAAGACCTGGATGGGGTTGCCGTCTGCCTTCGGAAAGGACTTATATATATCATTCAATACCAGCATGGGGGTCTCCTTTCCGTAACTTCTGATTGGCCCGGTAGTTCTGCCAAGCCGGCAGGGCCAGAGCCAGGACCACCACGACAGCTGAAATCAGCTTCATGGCATAGGCCGGGAAGAAGTCGCTTTTTATGGCAATGGCCAGGATAATCCGGTAGGCGATGCTCCCGACCAGGCAGCTGATCAGGCCGAAGAAGACGCCTCTTTTGCGGACGACCGCTTCCCCGATGATGACCGCCGCCAGGCCGACAACCAGCATCCCAACCCCGCTGTTCATATCGGCAAAGCCCTGGTCGCAGGCGATGAGGCCGCCGGACAGGCCGATGAGGGCGTTGGAAATCATAAAGGCGGTGATCTTGTACATGTTCACGTTCATGGAAGAGGCCCGGGCCATCTTTTCATTGTCCCCAATGGCCCGGATGCATAGGCCAAAGTTCGTCTTGAAGAAAATATCCAGGAGGATGATCACCACCAGGACAATCAGGGCGGAATAAAGGACCTTCCGGGTGACTTCATGGCTAATGACCTGGCTAAAGGCGGAAAAGAGGGTCGGCGTATCCAGGAGGGCCACGTTACTGGTCCCCTTCATCACCATGAGGTTAATGGAATACAGGCCCGTCATGGTTAAAATCCCGGCCAAGATCGGCTGGATTTTCATTTGGGTTTGCAAGAGAGCGGTCACCAGGCCGGCCAGGGCCCCGGCCCCCAGGGAGATGAAGACCCCCAGGTAGGGGTGGCCGGCGGTTACGCTCATGGCCATGACAGCCATCCCGAAGGTAAAGCTGCCATCGGCCGTTAAGTCAGGTACATCTAAAATGCGGAAGCTGATATAGATCCCCAAAACGAGCAGGGCATAGATAATACCCAGCTCAATGGAGCCGACAAGTAATGACATGAATTCCTCCTACTTCACTAAGGAATGGGCTTTATCCTGGACATCCTGGGGTACAGTGATGCCTAATTTTTCTGCAGTGGCCATGTTGATGTCGACCATGTCACCGGCAATGGCAATGGCCGGGACATCGGCAACGGCTTTCCCATTTAAGACCTCAATGGCCAGGCGGGCACTTTGGGCCCCGGTGTCTACGTCATCAATGGCAACTGACAGGAGGGCACCGGCATCGACCATGACCTTGGAGCTCCCCAGGATAGGAATCTTGTGGGCGGTGGTGGCATCGACAACGAGGGCAATGGCATCTTGAATGAGGCTATCATTGGGCACGAAGATGGCATCCACTTCGGCGGCCATAGAATCAGCGGTTTGCTTCACTTCACTGGAGTTGGAAACGGTCCGTTCGACAGCCTTTAAGCCCATTTTTTCCAGTTGGGCCTTGGCGTCTTTAGCAGTGGCATTGGAGTTGACTTCATTGGCGCTGTAAAGGATGCCAACAGTTTCAATTTCCGGCTTTAATGCCTTGGCCAGGTTGAAGATCCCTTCTACAGGAATGGGGTTTTGAGTCCCGGTGGCGTTTTTATCCGGTTTTTCCATGCTGGCCAAGAGCCCGGCCTTGACCGGCTGGGAAACAGCAATAAAGACCTGAGGGGTATCAGACTTTTGGTTGACATAGGCCTGGCTGGCTGGGGTTGCGATGGTGGCGACCAGGTCGTAAGAGCCACCGGCCATTTCCTGGGCGATGGTGTTCATGTTAGAAGCATCCCCCTGGGCGGATTTTTCAACGAATTCAACGTTACCGGCCCCGTATTCTTTCTCCATTTCAGCCTTGAAGCCCTTTTTCATGTCGTCAAAGGCCCCATTTTCCACCAGCTGAATAATCCCAATCTTATATTGTTTGTCGCCTTGGTCAGCAGAGGCTGCCGGTGCAGAAGAGCTGTCCGCCCCGCCTCCGCCGCCACAGGCGGTCAGGCTGAGGGTCAGGGCTAGGATAGACAGGGCAGCAGTTATTTTTTTAAAGGTTTTCATGATTATTTTTCCTCTCTCTTTTCATCGTATAAGGCGGCAAAGGCCGCATCCAGCATATCTTCAGTAATTGGGTAGGGGTTGTGGCGGATATCCGAGGCCTGGAGGATGGCCGGATAAATGGCCCGGATATCTGCCATGGTTAGGCCCAGGTCCTCCGGTACCACCGGGTAGCCCAGGGCCTTGTTCAAGGCCATCACGTCCCGGTAGGCCTCCCGCCATCGGTCGACCAGGAGGAGGACCGTCACCCCGAAGCCAACCACTTCCCCATGGGGATGGGCCTCGTGGTCAAAGTCCTTGACCCCGGTCAGGGCGTAGTAGATGGCGTGGGCCAGGCCGGAGTTATAATCCGGGCTGTGGTCCAGGGTCACCAGGATAGAAACCATCGCTGTGGTAATTAAAATAGTGAGGACGGTTTGCCGGAAGTCATCGTTCAGCCGGCCTTCATCGACTGCCTGCATAGCCCCTACGGCATGGGCCTGCATGGCCGAGGCGCAGGCCCCGCTGATGTGCTCACCCAGGCTAAGGGGGAAGGTCAGAGCCTCCTGCCGGCAATTAATGGTCACCTCATAGTACTTGGCATAGGTATCGCCAATGCCGGCGTAGATGTAAATCCGCGGGGCTTGTAAGAGGACCTCCTCATCAATAAAGACGTGCCTGGGGGCCTCCTTGAGAAAGGCCGGGCCTGCGACCCTGCCGTCCGGCTGGTACATAATGGATACCGCCGTAGCCGCTGCACAGTTAGAGGCAATGGTCGGAAAGGTAAAGACCGGCTTGGCCAGGCGGTCGGCCAGGCACTTGGCCGTATCCAGGACATGGCCCCCGCCAATACCGAAGATCATGTCCGCTGCCCGGACCGCCTCCAGACCGGCTAAGCGGTCAACCGCCTCATGGGAGGCCACGCCGCCATAATGGATGGGGTCGCCTGTTATAAAGCCGGCCTCATCTAAAACTGGCATGAGTTTATCTTTTAAAGCCGGAAAGCCATGGTCGCCAACAATAAGGGCAATCCGCTGACCCACCGGTCGGCAAAGGCTGACGACATCATCATAAACCGCCTCGCCGATACTGTAATTTGAAAAAGTAACTTGTTCGTGCATCTTCTTCATCCTTTCACCAATGACCTATTCAAGGCAAAAAAAATACGCCCCTGTCCCTACTGGGACAAAAGCGAACGCTTCTGCGGTACCACCCGGCTTGGTCAAAAGACCCACTCGATCAGCATACCATCATATGCCTGTCCCTGATAACGGTGGACACTCCGTTAGCGACTACTCTTATTTTTGCCGCCACCCTCTCAAGCCCATTCACGCAACCCCGTCACTGCTGCCATCCCACCATCGGCAACTCTCTGAAAGCTCGGTTGATTGGTTACTCTTCTTGATCATCGGTTTGCTTTGATGCTTAATTTAAACCTATTCTAACGACAAGGAAGGGACTTGTCAAGCTTTTTCCGGAAAAATCATCCGGAAAAGGCACCGTACGGTTCCAGCTGGTGGAGACAGCCCACTGCAAATATAAAAGGCGCCACGCAAATTCCTGCGTAGCGCCAAATATATCTGCCTAGAGAAATGCCACTATCTGATCAAATAAAAGTCTTGTCATTCAGTTTCAGCCAATGCTCACCCTTGCCATCTTCCAGCCGCTTATAGTCATGACCGAGGACGGCTTCCATGATGGTGGTGTAGTACCAGTCCTCCTGGCCCATGTCTGTAAAGGGGGCGAAGGACTCCTGGTGACGGTTGAGCCAGTCCTGGTCGCCCTGTCGGTTTAAGACCCGGTTGGTTATGGCAATGACTTCTGCCCGGCTGATCGGCTGGTCAGGCCGGAAGGTATTATCCGGATAGCCGGCAATCCAACCATGACCGGCCGCCAGGCGGATGCTCTCATAGGCCCAGTGATCAGGGGACAAGTCGGTAAAGGCCGGGGCCGGGCCATCTTTTAAGCCGGCAAAGCGGCTAGCAATAGCAGCAAACTCTGCCCGACTAATGGGGGCATCCGGTCGGAAGGTCCCATCCGGGTAGCCCTTGACGATGTTTTCCCGAGCTGCATAACCGACCGGGTTGGCGTACCAGGCGCTGGTGTCAATATCCGTCAAGTCAGATGGATAGGTCTTGGTCTTATCCGGTCGGTCTTTTAGGAGCCGGGTAAACATGGTGGCCACTTCTGCCCGGCTCATAGACCGGTTGGGCCCGAAGGTTTGGTCCGGGTAGCCGGCCATATAGGCATAGTGGTCTTCCGTATTCAGCTTATCGGGCGTGTTCACAACAGCCCCACCACCGCCTGACCGGCGGTCTTTTTTCAAGGCCCAGGTCCCGGTAAAGGTCAGGCCTGTATCTTTCTGAACCTCTCCCTTAATGGGTTCCCAGCCGACAAAGGTCCAAGTCCCGTCACCGGTTTGAACACTGGTTTGGCCCAAGACCGGCGGAATAATGAGGGCACCAATCATGCCTTCACTAGGCGCGGGGAGCAGCCGGCTAACCGCTTCAGGCAAGGTCTGCCCTGTTTCCTTAGCTACAAATTGGTAGGTCACCGGATAATAAGAGTTATCATCAGGGTGCTTATAGTTGACGTCATAGTTATTCAGCAGGGCATCGTTTTTCAAGATGGTTTGCGTCTTGTCATGGGGGTTGGTTTTTCCACTAAAGGTCGTCTGCTTAAAGCCTAGCCAGTTGAACTCCTTATAATTGGATGGCGGTTCATAAAGAGCAGACGCCTTGTTGTTTTTGAAAACGGTTGTCTGATCAGTGGTTAAATTTGTGTACTTACTGGTATCGCAGGGTTCCTCATAGCTATAGGGGTGGACCTGGATAGCACCACCCTGACCCAGAGTACAGGCATTCCCATCAAAACTGGAGCCTTGAGTAACATGAACCGCTGCTTCCGGCCGCACAACGATGGCTCCGCCGGATTTAAAAGCACTATTCTTTTCAAAACTTGTGTTTGCTATTTGGCTGCTGCCCTTTAGGCAGTAGACGGCACCGCCATAGCCGCCTTTCCCATCTTTCGTGGTGTCTGCCGGCAGGTCATCGCTGCCGCTGGCCTTGTTCCCTTTAAAAGTTGTATTTGCGATGCTAGCGTCCTTACCAAGGTAGAGGGCGCCTCCGTAACGGGCCAAGTTACCAATCAAATCACTATTTTTAAGGTCTAACCCGCCAGCGGCAGGCCGGACAAAAATGGCACCGCCTGTACCTGAATTATCAGCCTTTGTCAGCGTTTGATTCGCTGTAAAGGTACAGCCATCTGCAGCCAGTTTGGCCCCATTATACAGACCGATGGCGCCACCAGAAATAACCGCTTCATTTTGGTCAAAGGTCAAGCTCCTAAAGGTACTCTCCCCATAGAGGAGGTAAAAGGCCCCACCTTGAAAGCCACAGCCATTTTCTGTAAAGGCAGTATCCGTCACTTCTGTGTCCCCACATAAATAGCTGGCCCCACCTTGGGCACTGGCCTGGTTACCGGTAAAGGCGCAACCGGCCAGGGTAATTTGACCCGGTGCAACAGTCGGGGGCTCATCATAGCTGGTGTAACGGCAAAGGGCACCGCCTAAGCCATAGCTATCCTTTGTACCTGCCAGGTTATTTGTAAAAGTACATTTGTTAAAGCTGGCGGTACCCTTACCTGCCTCTTTTGGCAAGGCCATATAAACGGCGCCACCATAATTCCATTTAGCGCCGGTGGCCTGGTTGTTTGCAAAAGTATCCCCTGTTGCCATCAGCTCAGCCTTGCCACTTGCAGAAATGGCGCCACCGCTCACAGCAGTATTTTTTTGCCAGGTATTGTTGGTTGAGGTGAGCTTATTACCAGTATATATAGCACCCCCGTTTTTAGCCCTATTGCCTTCAAAAGAGCACCGGTCAACGGTCGCTTCTCCATAAGCAAAGACAGCGCCCCCGAAATCCTTGGCTGAGTTGTTCTTAAAGGATACCCCTGTAAGCGTCACTTGGCAGGCAGAGCCTGAATAAATCGCTCCACCATATTTTTGACAACTGTTGCCCTCAAAAGACCCACCGGTCATGGTCAGGCTTGAGGTGTCTCTCATATAAATGGCACCAGCTATGGGTTGAGTGTCCCCATTCGTTGTTTTATTTACATTATTTATAAAGCTGGTGTTCTTGATCTCAAGGGTAGCGCCACCAGTTGTGGTAATGGCGGCATGGTAAGAAGAACTTGAATTATTATTTTGACAGTTTTGGATGCTGCAGTTATTTAAGACGAGGGTCCCCTTTTGTGTACCGCTTTTCATGACAGAAAAAGCGGCCCCTTTATTCTGCCCGTCAATCGTAATGTTTTCTACTGTTAGCTTGGAGTAAACGGAAGCGACGTTCTGTCTCTCTTTGGAAATAATAGTTTTGCGCACCCCATCAGCGGGCTTGAGGGTGATCTCGGTCCTGTTGACGGCATAAATCCCGCTATCCATATTTTGGTTGTGGTCCCTAGTCTGTAAGATGGTGATGGCCGTCCCTTCAGGTTCTTTTTCAGCTTGTCCAATAGCCTCATTGAGATGGTCAAACTGGCCCAGTTCTCTGCCATCTGCAGTTTGCACAATAAAGGTCTTGGTTGCCTGCCCAGGTGAATCTCCTGCTTGAGCAGGCAAGGGTAACAGGCAGTTGGCGGCCATAAAGGCCAGGGCGAGTAGCCCGGCAAGGGTTTTCTTGAACATATTTAACTCCTTTCATCATCGTGCAGGTTCTAAAAAATACCGATAAGCTAAACATAAGCGCACGCAAGCCCCTTAATATATCCTGATAGGGTATAATAGGAAGTCTATGTCTGTTTATTTAATCTCTTTTAAATATATCTTCTTTAATGATAGCATGGTTATCTGAAAATTCAAGACCTTGCAGTAAAAAAATCCCTCACCACAGGCGGATGAGGGATTTGGCTATTGTTTAATAAAAGAGCGACTTGACTTCCAGGTATTCTTCATAGCCCATGACGCCGGCTTCCCGGCCCAGGCCGCTTTCCTTGTAGCCGCCGAAGGGGGCGAATACATCCCGGGTGCCGAAGTTGACGGTCACCTGACCGGCCTCCAGGCGGCGGCCCACGGCGATGGCTTCTTCTTCCGGGCCAACGACGCCGGCGGCTAGGCCGTAGGAGGTATCATTGGCTATCCGGACGGCCTCTTCCTGGTCCTTATAGGTCTGGATGACTAAGACCGGGCCAAAAATTTCTTCCCGGACGGCCTTGGCATCTGCGGGGAGGTCTGTAAAGACGATGGGCTGGACCAGGCGTTTTTCGGCCCTTTTATCCGGGGCCTGGCCGATGACCATCTGGCCACCATCAGCCAGGGCGATGGCGATGTGGTCGCAGACTTTTTCGTATTGCTTAGCAGAGACAATGGGGCCTAGGGTGGATGCCGGGTCTCTGGGGTCCCCGGCCCGCCAGTTTTTCACTTCTTCCTTTAAGGCGGCGATGGCCTTGTCTTTATCTGCTCCCGGGACCAGGAGCCGGGTGTAGGCAATACAGGTTTGCCCGCTATTGGCGAAGCAGGACCCGGCCACGATTTTAGCTGCATCGGCATAGTCGGCGCCGGGCAGGACGACGAGGGGGCTCTTCCCGCCCAGTTCCAGGGCGATTTTTTTGATGGTGGACAGGCTATCCCGGCCAACTTGCCGGCCACTGGCAGTGGAGCCAGTAAAGCTCACCATCCGGACATCCGGGTGGGTGGTCAGGGCGTCGCCCACTTCCCCACCGGCCCCGGTGACCAGGTTCAGAACCCCGGCCGGGAGACCGGCATCATGGAAGGCCTGGACCAGGTAGTAGGCTGACAGGGGGGTGGTTTGGCTGGGCTTTAAGACCACGGTGTTGCCGGCCAAGAGGGCCGGAGAGACCTTTTGAACCACCTGGCCCAGGGGGTAGTTCCAGGGGGTCAGGAGGGCAACGACCCCAATGGGCTCCCGGACAATCCGGCCATGGGTCAGCTCCTCTTCAGTCTTATAGGACCGGGCGATGGTCAGAAAGCTTTCAATCCGCTTGAAGTTCCGGTCCACGTGCATCTTGCTGGTCCACTCCCGGGGCTGGCCCAACTCATCGATTTCCAGGTCAATGAGGGTATCCCGGTAGCCCTTGAATTTTTCCAAGCCGGCTTCGATGATATCTGCCCGTTCCTGGACGGTCTTGGCGGCCCAGGCCGGGAAGGCCTTTTTAGCGGCGGCTACGGCCTGGTTTACATCATCCTTATTGCCCCGGGGCACTTCTGCCACGGTTTCCAGGGTCCAGGGATTTTCCACTTGGATAAACTGGCCGGAGGCCCCTGCCTGCCAACTGCCATCGATAAAAATCTTATTAAAATCCATATGCTTCCTCCTATCATTGACCGATTTCTTATACATGAATCTACTTCCAGTGTAGCAGTCCGCCCCCCTTTACTCAATACACACTTTTCAGTTTTTTCCTGCTTGACGGCCCCTAAAACAGAAAAAAACCACCGGGGCCATCCCGGTGGGGTCTGATTACCGTCGTAAAATCAGGTCTGTCTTATCCTTGTCATCCTGCTTGGCCAGAAAGGCTTCCCAGTCCGCTACGGACCGGTCTTTTTGTCTGATTTTTGCAATGATGCCCTGGTCAGCCCGCCAGGCGGCCTCGACCTTATCAGCCAGGAGGTCCTTGAGCTGGCCATTGAGGCTGATGACCTGGGCGGCATCAGGCGTCCCATCAGCATCCTGGGCCAACGGGCTCAAGCCGGTCTTCAGGTCTTCTTTTGTGGGAAAGGCCCGGTACTTGGCGGCCAGGCGCAATAATTCTTTATCCGGCAGGGCCCGGGCCAGGTCCTTTTCCCGGACCGCCAGGGGCACATCGTCTAGGTAGACCTTGTGCCCGCGAACGGCCACCCCTTCGCCGGTCATGAGGCGGTTGCCTTCGTAGGCCGCTTCCGCATCGACCTTATCACCGGCCTGGAGGGGGTCACCACTGCCGGCTGCGGCCAAGGGGCCCTTTTCCTCATCGCCACAGGCGGTCAAAGAAAGCACCATCATTAGCAAAAGCCCTATTACAGCTAGTTTTTTCATGCGGATTTTCAAGCTTGTCGCCTCCTCAATTCATTATACCTCTATCATACCTTGACCGCCGCCGGCTTGCAATAAAAAAAGGACAGCACTCGGCTGTCCTTAGTGGCATTAATAAGCGTAGGGCAGGAAGAAGATCAGGGTATCGATGATAAAGAGCGGAATCAGGAATACCAGGGCCCAACCCATATAGCCAAAGAAAGAGGGCATCTTAATGTCAGCGTTTTCAGCAATGGACCGGACCATGAAGTTAGGCGCATTACCAATATAGGTATTGGCCCCCATGAAGACAGCACCGGCCGAAATAGCCATCAAGATGTGTTCCGGCATGAGGCCGAGGGTGGTCATAACCCCGGGCACGTCATGGGCATGAAGGGAGGCTGCGGTGGTGAAGAAGACCACATAGGTCGGCGTGTTGTCCAGGAAGGAGGACAGCAGACCGGTGCCCCAGAAGAACTGGGCCGGGTGTTCCAAACCTAGGGAAGCCCCTCTGGCCCCTAAAATAGCCAGGGCCGGAATCATGGTGATGAAAATCCCGATAAAGAGCTTGGCCACTTCTGCAATAGGGGCCCAGCTGAATTCGTTGAAGGCCCGGGCCTTTTCGCTGGAGGTTTTCATAGCCAGGAAGGCAGCCAGCAGGATGACCACATCCCGCAGGATGCTCAGGTAGGTCCAGGTAACGATTTCGCCGCCGTATTCATACAGCTGCAGGCCGTAGACTTCGCCGGTGGCTTGGTCAGCAAACATGGGCAGCTTAGTTAAGACGCCGGAGAGGATAACCGCTAAGACAATCATCCCTAAGAAAATAAAGTTATGGGCGCCTTCAATGCGTAACTTGCCTTCTTCGCCGTCATCGGGAATCTTACCGCCTAAGTCAGCCAAGTCTTTCTTGTAAGCCCGGCTGTCCATAATGAAGAAGATTAAGAGTAAGATGGCAGAGTTCAGTACATAAGGTTGCCATAGGTGCTGGAGGGTCCAGAAGAAGGGGACGCCCCGTAAGAAGCCCATGAAGAGGGGCGGGTCACCGACCGGGGTTAAGGAACCACCAATGTTACATACCAGGAAGATAAAGAAGATAATGGTATGTTTTTTACGGATCCGCCACTTATTGGCCCGGATCAGGGGACGGATAAGGACCATGGCAGCCCCGGTGGTCCCAATCCAGGACGCAATCAGGGTACCGATGAGTAAAATAATAACGTTGACTTTCGGGGTCCCACGCAGTTTCCCCCGGAGGACAATCCCCCCGGTAGCACAGAAAAGCCCGAATAACAGGATAATAAAGGGAACATAGTCCAGTAAAATGGAATGGAATAATTCCATAATGGTTTCCCCGGGACCATACGCAATGGTAAAGGGCACTAAGAAGACCAGAGACCAAAAAATAGCCGTTTTACCCTGGTTATTTTCCCACCATTCAGCATTAATCAACGGCGCCAGGGCGATAGACAAGAGCATCCCCACAAAGGGGATAATGCTCCATACCGGCAACCGTTCCCCGAGGGGGGTATGCTCGGCAGCCAGCGCTGCTTCCGGCATAAGGCATAGCAGTCCAATGGCTAGGACAGCCAGCATTTGCCAATTCATTTTCTTTTGCACAAGCCTACATCCTTTCTCCTTTTGTTCGACCCAGCAAGTGTCACCACCCGGTGGGCATTTGCACACACATCCAGTATAGACAATTCCAATTGATAAATCCATGATTTTTTGACAGGATCATCAAAAAATGGATATAAAATAAGCAGGCCGCTGCACGGGTGACCGGCAGCGGCCTGCAGAAGGTCGTGCTTATTTACGATTGTACTTTTTATTGAAGGCTTCTACCCGGCCCTTGGCACCATGGGTGCGTTGTTTGCCGGTGTAGAACGGATGACAGGCAGAGCACACTTCTACTTTAATGTCATTTTTAGACGTAGACCGTGTGGTGAACTCATTCCCGCAACCGCAAGTTACCTTTACTTCATGATAATCCGGATGAATTCCGTCTTTCATGTTTCCACCTCTTTTCATCGAAAATCAATGAGCGTCTATCATTGAGTCCAGGCCATTATACTAAAAAGCACATTCCCGGTCAAGGATAAAGTCTTGATTTAGGCGAAAAGCAGTTTAGCCAGGGGATAGCCCAGGAAGATGTAGAAAATCAGGGTAGCGATACATTGGGGGAAGCCAATCCGCATAATATCCCCGGTGGTGTAGATGTCTTTCCGGCCGTGCATCATCCCGGCGTGGGGAGAAGCAGCCGGGGTTAACATGGCGACGAAGACCATCATCCCAACACCCATAGCCACCGGCATGGGGTTGATATTCATTTGTTCGCTGAAGGCCAGGATAACCGGCATCAGGACCACAGCCATAGCGGCATTGTTGGCAAAGTTGGTGATAATGAGGGCCACGGTGAACATGATGGCGACGAAGGCCATTTCAGACCGGCCCCCTAAAATGGGGTTCAGGGCAGATAAAAGGAAGGTTTTTACCCCAGTGGCATCAGCAGAAAGACCATTGGCCCCGTATACCGCTGCTGCGATCATGAAGTAAATCCCCCAGGAAAGCTGGCCGTAAGCCACTTCTTTAAAGTTCAGGAAGGGGCCGGAGCCAAAGCGGATAATACTGAAGAAAATAACGAAAACAATGGTCACCCCGAGAGGCCCCAAGGTGCTTAAGGTTGATACCAGGGGGAAGGTTTTCGGTAAGAAGGACGGCATCAGCAAGAGCACGATGTAAACCGGCAGCATAATTAAGAAGGCTTTCTGCTGGAGATTCATCGGCGGCAGGGTGTTTTGCGCAGCGATTTTTTCAGCATCGACGGCCTTCAGCTTGCTGACATCCGGACGAATAATATACTTGAGGATGAGAATGTACACGAGGGTCAAAATAAAGCACATGATTAAGTTCAAAGCCATGTACTGGCCGTAAGGTACAGGGGTCCCGCTCATTGATTGAAAGGCGGAAACCACAATCAACTGAGCACCCATAAAGGGGAAGAGGGGCTGACCGATGGTGGAAACAAAGAACATCCCTACGAAGAAATAGGGCCAAAACTTGTCACAAAGCTCAATTTTCAGTTCTTCCATCAGGGAGAGGGCGATGGGCCACATCACCAAGAGGGAGGAAATCGGTGAAATCAGGGTGGACAAGAGGTAGCAAGCTGCATAGAAGATACCTACGAAAACATAGGGCCGACCGGTAATGATCTTTCTCGTTAGGAACCAGTTGGCAATGTAGTTGGTGCAGCCGCTTTCATACAGGGCCCCGAAGAGGACCATGCAGAAGAGGGTCAAGAGAACGGTGTGTTGGCCAAAGGCGTTGAGCATGGTATTGATCATACCCTCTGCCCCTTCGCCGGCAAAGCCGGAGAAGCCCATAAAGATAAGGCCCAGTAAGGACGGCCACATGGTATCAACCAAGGACCACAGGTAAACCATCCCTAAGAAGGCACCGACCATTTTCATCCCGATGGGGGTAATCCCGCCCATAGCCGGAAGAAATTGGAAGACAACCATAATAGCAATCCCGATTAATGAATGAACATATAATTTCGTATTGGTCGGCTTCTTCTCCGGTGTACAAACGATGTCTTTATCATCGTTTTGGAAAGAGAAGGTTTTGTTATCCGCGTTTGACAATGGTTTCACTCCTTTTTTATATATCGCTTAGTATCAACAACATCTAAAAAGCCTAGCAATCGCTTAACTCAAGGTCATTATACAAACACTTTTCGCCAATGTACAATTTATTTCCGCTATGGTGCTATATGCTCTGCTTATACCCCCTCCCCCGCCTACTTAATCGGGCATAGCCCGGTCTCCAGACAGCTGCGGGTCAAGGCTTTCCACAAAAAAAGCCGGACCGGGGACGCAGGTCCCCAGTCCGGTAGTCAGCTACTGGTAAAGATACATGGGTTCAGTGATTTGCAGGTCTTTGACGGTTTGCAGGGCGGCGGACAGGTCATTGCCCAGGACAGCGGTTTGCAGGAGGTCTGCCAGACTCTGCCCCAGCGGGAAAAGCCCCCAGCCGACCGGTGCTTCATAGCTTCTCTCTACGACCATGATGCCCTTGCCCTTGAGGTCTTTTTTGACCTTCTCTTCATATTCATCATAGGTCATGACTTCATCTAAGAGGCCATTGGCCAGCCCCTGCCTGGCAGTATAGACCCGGCCATCTGCCAGGGTCTTGACCGCTTCAGGGTCCATATCCCGACCCTGGGCGACAATATCAACGAATTGCGCATAGGCCTCATCGCTCATGCTCTGCATGATGGCGACCTGCTCTTCTGTAGGGGGCTCTGATGGGTCCCCCATGAGCTTATTGGCCCCTGTATGGATGGTGGTAAACTTCAGGCCCAGTTTATCAAAGAGGCCGGCTGCATCGACAAAGCGGCCACCGATGACCCCAATAGAGCCGACGATGGAGTTCCGGTCAGCGGCGATGTTATCCGCTGCCGAGGCGATGTAGTAACCACCGGAGGCCATGAGGTGTTCGGCATAGGCGTAAACCGGCCGGCCGGTTTCTTTTTTATACTTCATGAGGGCCCGCCAGGCGGCATCGCTTTCATAAATGGTGCCCCCGGGGGAGTCAATCCGCAGGAGGATGGCCTTATTCCGCTTGTCCATCCGGGCCTCTTCAATGGCTCCTTCCAGCCATGCCTGGTTATAGGTAGCGCCGGCTTCTTCAATGACCCCATCGACATCGATGGCCATGATGGTGTCATGAAAGGCGGCGCCCCGGCTATCCCAGCCGTCCCGGCCCTGCTGGCCTGCGGGCGCCAGGACCACCAGGAGGACCAGGAGGGCCAAAAGGCCAATGATGACCCCTGCGGTGACAGCCGTCCGGTTGCGCTTGGGCTTCTTCTGACGCGGCGGCTCCGGGTGGCCCTGACCTTCTGTGAAAGCCTTGGGCTGAAAATCGCTTGCCATTAGCGCTCCTCCTTATCAAGGGGCCCTTCCCAGTCATGCTCGGCCGGGTCACTTGGGAGACCGGTCCGGTCTTCCGGCGGCACCGAATCAGCCGGCAGGTCTTGCGGGCCAGGGCTAGCCACCGGTTGGGCAACCGGCACCGGCTCGGTTTCTCTAGCCGGACGACCGTCAATGCCGCCGGGACGGAGGAACCGCCAGGCGTTGGCAAAGGACACGTTCATGTAGGGGGTGACATAGAGCTGAACCGGCGGCACGATACTGGTTAAGATCAGCCAACCGAAAAAGGAAAGGTACATCAGGAGCAATTGGCCAATCTGCCCCTCAGTCCGTTCGATAGACAGGCGCAAGGCCCGGCGGGCACCGAGGTCCGGGTCATCTGCCAGGGCAAAGAAGGCCATGCTGTACTGGATACTCTTCCAGATGGCAACTGCTGCCAGGCCCAGCATAATGAGGGCGACCCCTATCCCGAAGAGGGCCGAACTGCCGTTACCGGCAAAGGCAACCAGGAGACCGAGGGCCACAAAGAAGGGCAGCATCCAGATCAAGAGCCAGAGGTTCATCCAAATAAAGAGGAGGGCCCCGTTAATCCCATAGGCAAAGAAGCCGAAGAAGCCAGCCAGGCCGGTGTTTTCCTCATCCCGTTCAACCACGGCCAAGGACCACATATTAAAGGCAATTTGGAAAATCCCTGATAAAAGCACCCCGACAATGAGGCTGACCAGGGCCACCAGCCCCATGACCTGGGGATTTTCGGCCATGGCCGGCATCTGCTGCTGAAAGTCCGTAAACAGCTCTTGACTGTTGAGCAGGAATGTCTGCATAGAAATCCCGGGCAGCATCATCTTTAAGATAGCGTAGCTTCCCAAGTAGGAGAAGATACTATATAAGATGGTAACGGCAATGGCTGTTAGCCAATTGCCCCTTAGGGCGGCCTTGGCATCCGTCTTCATCTGCACCCGGGGAAATACTTCATGAAATTGAAAACTCATCATTCACCTTCCTTATGTTGTCCCAATGGTTTGTCTTACTTTCTTTTACCCAGCAATCGTCAGGGTCACACATATTTGTGTCACATGACTAATACATATATTTATTATAACTGCCGCTAACCAATCCGTCAACCGGTCGCTGAGCTTCGGTTCGTTTTTTATTTTATAAATATATTTAATGCTTCATGGACATCTATCCATGCTTGAAGTACTTGCGTCCATATGATACCATAACGGCACTTCAGGAGATTAGGAGGCATTGATATGCAAATCGATCACAAACAATTATTTATCCCCGGCCCCACTGAGGTCTTGCCGGACGTCCTAGAGGCCATGGCCCAGCCCCTCATCGGCCACCGGACCAAGGAGATTTCCGCCCTCCAGCAGTCCATCACCGAAAAATTACAACAACTCTTTTATACCAAAAACCTGGTGCTCTTATCCACCTCCTCCGGCAGTGGCCTTATGGAGGCCTCTGTCCGCTCCTGTACTGCGAAAAAAGCCCTCTGCTGCGCCATGGGCGACTTCGGGAAGCGCTGGTATAAGATGGCCCTGGCCAACCAGGTCCCGGCTGACTTAATCGAAGTCGACCTGGGCCGCCACGTACCCGCTGAAAAAATTCGTGAGGCCCTGGCCACCGGCAAGTACGACCTGGTCACCACCACCCACAGCGAAACCGCCACCGGGGTGGCCAATAATTTAGAAGAAATCAGCCGGGTCATGGCCGATTTTCCAGACGTGGTCTGGTGTGTCGACGCCGTTTCCTCGGCCGGCGGCATGAAAATCGAAGTGGACCGCCTGGGCATTGATATTTTACTGACCTCCACCCACAAGGCCCTGGCCCTGCCACCGGGCATGGCCCTCTGCACCATGAGCCAAAAGGCCTATGACCGGACCGCCGAGGTTGAATATCGGGGGGTTTACTTTGACCTCCGGGCCATTTATGACCGGATTGTGAAAAAGAACTACCAGTACCCCTCCACCCCAAATGTGAGCCTCATGTTTGCCATGGACAGACAGCTGGACCACATCCTGGCCGAAGGCCTGGATGCCCGTTTTGCCCGCCACCAGGCCCTGGCCGACCGCTGCCGGGCCTGGGCCCTGGACCACTTTGCCCTCTTCCCGGAAGAAGGCTACATGGCCGATACCCTAACAGTCATTGAAAACACCCGGGGGATTTCCGTCGCTGACCTGAACAAGGCCCTGGGCGACCGGGGCAAGGCCATCTCCAACGGGTATGGCGACTTGAAGGAAAAAACCTTCCGGATTGCCCACCTGGGGGAAATCACCATGGACGACTTAAATGCCCTGTTGGCAGATATTGAAGATATTTTAGGCCTTTAATGGAGGATATAGATGAAAATTTTAGTAACCGATGGCTTAGCCAAAGAAGCCCTGGCCCAGCTCCGGACCTTTGCTGAGGTCGATGAACACTTTTACGAACCGGAGGCCCTCGGTGAGGCCTTAAAGGGCTATGATGCCGTTATCATCCGGTCGGCCACAGAGGTCCGCAAGGAACAGATTGACATTGCCAAAACCGGCGCCTTAAAGCTCATCGTCCGGGCCGGCGTTGGCATTGATAATATTGACCATGCCTATGCCAAAGACCAGGGCATCCATGTCCGCAACACTCCCTCGGCCAATGCCAATGCCATGGCCGAGCTAACCCTGGCCCAGCTCTTCGCCATTAGCCGCTTTATTGCCCCGGCCAACGTAACCATGCGCCAGGGCCAATGGAACAAGAAGAACTACCGGGGCGTTGAACTGGCCGGCAAAACCCTGGGCCTCATCGGCTTCGGCCATACTGCCCGGCTCCTGGCCCAAAAGTGCGCGGCCCTGGGTATGGACATCCTCTACTATGATATCGTCGGCGCCGATGACCAGGTTCCCTATACCTATATGGAGATGTCGGACCTCATCCAAAAGGCCGACTTCATCACCCTCCACACCCCGGCCTCTAAGGACGGCAAGCCCCTCCTGGATGCGGCAGCCATTGCCAGCATGAAGGATGGGGTCCGGCTGGTCAACTGTGCCCGCGGGGGCCTCATCGACGAGCAGGCCCTCATCGATGCCCTCCAAAGCGGCAAGATCGCCGCTGCCGGCCTGGATGTCTTTGTGGGTGAGCCTGAGGTCAATCCGAACCTGGTCAACCAGCCCAATGTCAGCGTGACCCCCCACCTGGGCGCCCAAACCTACGAGGCCCAAGCCCGGGTCGGTCAGGAAGTGGTAGACGTGGTCAAGGAAGAATTGTGCTAGGCCCCGCAGCCTGTTCGCAATTAAATACAAAAGCCTGTCGCTAGTGACAGGCTTTTTTCTGATGCCAAAAAAGGCTTTTTCGGGCAATAAAAAACCCGCACAAGGCGGGCGAGACTTAGCGTTGTTTGCAAACTTGGTTGCCGACGGTGCAGCTGGTTTTGCAAGCAGACTGACAAGAAGTCTGGCATTCACCGCAGCCACCGGTTTTCAAGGTTTTTTGCAGTTGTTGTTTGCTGATGGTTTTAATGCGTTTTGCCATGGTTACCGCCCCTTTCTGCGAATTTATTTTAGTATAGCAGAAAGCGAGCCGCTAGACAAGGTCAGGCCCGGGACGACCGGTCTTGAAAAAAGGCGTGGAGAGCGGGCCAGTCCAGGTCCCCATAGGAATGGCGCCAGTAGGCCGGCCGGTGGTTCTTATCCACCATGGTGGCCCGGATCCCTTCCATGGGCTCTGCCTTATCCCAGAGGAAGGCCAAGAGGTCCAGGTCCACCCGGAAGGTCTCTTCCCGGGTCCAGTTTTTCCCGTAGGCGTACTTTAAAAAGGTCACCGCCACAGCCAGGGGACTTCTGGATAAGAGGCCGGCCAGGCTCTCAGCGGCAAAGGGCTCATAGCCCCGTTGCAGGTGAGCCATAATGGCCCCCAGGTGGTCCTTGTCAAAGTATTTCTTGGCCAGGGGGGCCAGGTCCCTTTGGTAGGCCCCCTGGCCGCTGGCTTGGGCAAAGGGGGCCAGGGCTGCCTTCAGGGCGGCGACAAGTGCTTCATAGGAAAGGCCCTCGGTGGACACATCCAGGAGGGCCTGGCGGGCCGCCGCCCGGTCAGCCGCCCGGATGCCCAGGTCGGCAAAGCCGTAGTGGATGGCGTCTTCCCAATCCAGTCGCCCCCCTAAAAGGGACAGGTAGAGGCCATCGGCCCGGTCCAGCCGGGAAAAGTACCAGCCCATGGCCACGTCCGGCATAAAGCCCAGCTGGGTTTCCGGCATGGACCAGACCAGGCTGTCATCGGTGACCCGTAAGTCGGCATTGACCGTTAAACCAATGCCGCCCCCCATGGTGACCCCCTTGTAGAGGACCACCACCGGCTTGGGATAGGCGTGGACCAGCTGGTCCAGGGCGAATTCATCCTTAAAGAAAACTTCCGGAAAATCACCGGTCTCCAGGCTGTATGCATACAGGGCCTTTACATCCCCGCCGGCAGAGAAGGCCTTCCCCTCTCCTTCAAAAAGAACCCAATGGACGGCCGGGTCCTCTACCCAACCTTCCAGAACCTCCTGCATTTGGTGGATATCCTCAAGGCTCAGGGCATTGAGCTTTTTCGGTCTATCTAAGCGAATAATGCCTACCTTATTTTGAATGCTTGCCTCCATCGCTGGCCTCCTTTGGTCCTATCTCTTCATTTTCATTCATATACCCTTACCACCGCCTTTTTATTGACGAACCGGCCGGGGGAGGGTATCCTAAAAGAAAAGGGGGATGACCATGAGCGATACCATCAAGCGGTTACTTTTTCACGACCAGCCGGACCGGCCGGACATTATCTACGAAGACCTGGCCACCGATGACCTGCAACTCAAACTCATAAAATATGCTTACGGGTCGGCCTATGTGGGCCGGCTGCCCTGCTGGTTTTTTTCCATTTATAATTATGACGGCGACCTCATGGGGGCCTGTGACCTCCGCTGCGGCTGGGCCCCGGAAATCGCCTATGCCGGCCACATCGGCTACCGGATTTTCCCGCCCTTCCGCGGCCATGGCTATGCCCAAGCGGCAGCCCGCCTCCTCCTGGGCCTGGCCCACCGAATGAAGATGGAAACAGTCATCATCACCTGCGACCCGGACAATATCGCCTCCCGCCGGACACTGGAAAACCTCCAGGGCCACTTTGACGGCATTGCCGAAGTCCCCCGCCACACCCCGGCCTGGCGGTCCGGCGACCGGGAAAAATGCCAGTTTTGGTACAAAACCGCCGACTACCCCATTCCAAATAAGCAGCAATAAAAAAGCTGTCACTTTCAGGTGACAGCTTTTCTTTATAAGGAATACGGCTTAAAAGTCGTCTTCTTGGACGTCGTCCTTGCTCAGGCAATCGCAGGGGTACTTGATCAAGCTTTCGACGGTTTCGCGGGCGATGGCCAGCTCTTCGTTGGTCGGGATAACGAAGGTCCGGACCCGGGCCCCATCCTTGGTTAATTCCCGGCGTTCCCGGCAGCCGGCATTTTTTTCTTCATCGATTTCAATACCCAGGTAGTCCAGGTTTTCGCAAATGGACTTGCGGACCCGGTCGTCGTTTTCACCGATACCGGCGGTAAAGACAATCCCATCAATCCCATTCATAAGGGCCACATAGCGGCCGATGTATTCCCGCACCTTCAGGACGAACATGTCATAAGCGAGCTGGGCCCGTTTATTGCCTTCATCCATAGCGGCTTCGATGTCACGGAAGTCGTTAGAAATCCCGCTGACCCCTAAGAGACCGCATTGTTTGTTCAGGTAATCATCGGTTTGGACGGTGTCCATGTTTTTATTGTCCATTAAGTAAAGGACGGCTGCGGCGTCAATATCCCCGGACCGGGTCCCCATCATGAGCCCTTCAAGAGGGGTGAAGCCCATAGAGGTGGTGACAACTTTCCCGCCTTCAATAGCGGTGATGGAAGCCCCGTTCCCCAGGTGGCAAGTGATGAGTTTTAAGTCACGGATATCTTTGCCCATGGCCTTGGCCAGCTCACCGGCAACAAACTTGTGGCTGGTCCCGTGGGCCCCGTAACGACGGACGCCATATTTTTTGTAGTCTTCATAGTCAATGGCATACATATAGTGCTCTTGACTCATGGTGTGGTGGAAAGCGGTGTCGAATACAGCCACCTGCGGAATCCCCGGCATATGGGCCTGGCAAGCGACAATCCCGGCCAAAGCAGGCGGGTTATGCAGGGGGGCAATGGAGCTGTACTGACGGATTTTGCTGATAACATCTTTATCCAGGCAAATAGCGTGATCGAAGGTGGTACCCCCCTGAACAACCCGGTGCCCAACGACACCAATTTCTTCAAGAGAGTTCAAAACACTCAGATCCCCGGTTAATAAACCATCTACCACCCGGGCTACAGCGACCCGGTGGTTTGGAATTTCCTGTTCTTCTTTAACTTTCAGACCCTTGGCCTGTAAAGTGATTTCGGCTTTTTGACGAGAGCCGATCCGTTCAACAACGCCTTTAGAGATAACTTCTTCGGTTTCCATGTTGAGTAACTGGAACTTTAATGAAGAGCTCCCGCTGTTGATGACTAATACTAACATTTGTCCACCTCTTCCTGATATTTATGCTTTCGCTTCTATTATTATTCATGCTATCTGCGGCTTTGTCAACTCTCAAATGACTATTCCCTGTTGATTATAAGCCCAGGGCGTAAAAGAATCTTTTATTTATCGTAAAATATGAATGAAAACAACTGTTTTCCCCAGCCTGTGGGTAAGTTGGGGAAAACTTGGGTAAAACCTGGTTTTAGTAACAAATTAATAACAAATCGCCAACCCTATTGGTCAAGGGCTTTTTACAGCCTCCTTTTTCATCCCTTTTAGCAAATGCCTTGATGGCGGTCTTTATCGATTGTGCATAGATTTGTGTGCAAAACTGTGGATGACCTGTGGATAATGGGGATAAGTCTGCCTAAAAAGGTGGAAAAGGGCTTGATTTAGGCAGTTAGCCACAGGAAACAGTGGCCTCAGTCTTGTGGACAATTTAAAGTCAGCCTAGACAAGCCTCGCTGCCAGGGGACTCGCCAGCCGGGCATGACCAGTCCGGCCTATTTTTATCCATAAAAATAGCGTAAGCCGGAAGGCTTACGCTACACTGGTATTAACCGGCGATGGTGCCGTTTTTCTCATATTCTTTTTGCCAGGCCAGGTGCTGGTCATAGTCATCGGTAAAGTAGACTTTACCGGTTTTCAGGTCGGCATAGAAGTAGATGAAGTTGGTGTCGGCCGGGTGGACTGCAGCATCAATGGCTTCTTCCGATGGAGAATTCATCGGTCCCGGCGGCAGGCCCTGGTTCTTATAGAGGTTGTAGGGCGAATCCACTTCCAAGTCCTTAAAGGTGACCATTTCCTTGTGGGTTCCCAGGGCATATAAAACAGAGATATCCGATTGGATGGGCATGCCTTGGGCAATTCGGTTGTAGAAGACGGAGGAAATTTTCTTCCGGTCTTCCGGGGTGACCCCCTCCTTCTCAATTAAGGAGGCCATGGCCATAATTTCGTTGACGGTGTGTCCGGTGGCCTGGATATCCGCTTCAAAGGGGGCGACCACTTCTGCACACTTGTCGACCATCTGGGTGATGAGTGAGGGAATGCCCTCTTTCAGGTTGTAATCATAGGTGGCCGGGAAGAGGTACCCTTCCAGGGTGTAGCGGACGTCATCCTTGCCCGCGACCTCTTTTAAGAGGTCCGGGTGGCGGTCGACGAGCTTTTGAATCAGGGCTTCATCGGTCACTGCCGCCTTAAAGTCCTTTTTAGAAACGCCGGTGGCTTCTTCCACCGATTCGGCAATCTGGTCCAGGGTAGAGCCTTCGCGGACCAGGACCTTGACAATCCCGACCCCGCCGCCGGAGGCATTCTTCAACTCTTTGATGACGGCTTTCATGGGCATATTTTCTGCAAATAAGTGGGTGCCGGCTTTGAAGTCAGCCCCTTCATTTTTCAAGCGAACATAGAACTTGAAAAGGCCTGCATTTTTAATAACGCCTTCTTTTTCCAGCTTGTTGGCAATATCGCCAACGGCTTCCCCTTCATCAATGGTGACAGAAATGGCCGGCTTTTTCTCAGCCTCCATTTCCTGGGTATTCTGGCTTACTTGAATCATACGGATCCCTATACCCACAAAGGCCAGGAGTATAAGAATGATAAACGCGCTACAACCGATTCTAAACCGGCGTTGTCGGGCGCGTTTGCGGTGGGCAGCACGCTCTGCGCGCCGGCGCTCAAGGCGCTCACTGGGCGTTTCCGGCATGAACAGACCTCCTCAAGGTTTTTGATAATATCTTTAAGAATTATAGCCTAAGCCCCCCTGAAATGCAAGTTTTCAACGCATTTAGAGAAGCTGCCCAGGCCGTCAACGAGGGCCTGGGCAGAAGTGTTAATATTTCTTGTCTTTTCCGGCCCTAGGCCTTAGCTTTTGTAGAAGCCTGCTTGCCCTTGCTGGATGGCGCAGCGCTTGTCTCTTTGGCCGGTGCCTGGCCCAGGTCCTCATAGAGGGTCTTTACCACTAATTGCATAAAGGCACTGGCCCCTTCAGGGTTACAGTGGGTTTGGTCCTCATAGAGCCACTCCGGATGGGGGGCGACATGGCTTTTCCAGTCAATTAAGTGGGCATTCTTATGACCTTTCACGTAGGCGGCTAGCATCTCATTGACGCTTTCCTGCCACTGCCGGTTGACATGGGTGTTGACAAAGTAGAGTCGTCGCTTGCCCAAACGGCTGGCCAGGTCTTCCAGCTGGTCTTCGGTAAAGGGCCCGTTAGAGCCCAGGACCACGACCACTGTTTCCGCCAACTGGCCATTTTCCGCCAGCTGGTCGACAACGGCCCCGCTTTGGTTGAGCTGACGACCGACTTGGCCATCAATGGTTGCCTTGGGGAAGGCCTCGGCCAAGGGCGTTGCCGCGCTCAAGAGGATGGAATCCCCAATAAAGGTCACATTGGCATCTGCCGCAAAAAGCCGCTCGGCATCGGTCAGCCCCTCGATGGCCCCCATGGCCTCGACCTGGGCCCGGTCTTCGGCCCGCTTCTTGGCTTCCAACTTCCGCTGGGTTTCAGCCAATTGGGCCTGGAGCTCGGCCACCGTTTGGTTCTCTCCGGCCGGGGCCCGGAGGACCCCGACCAGGGCCGAGCCGGCAAAGGCCAGGATTAGCACCAGGGCCACCGCCCGACCGGGCCAGCGACGGAGATCATTCAGGAAGGTCTCCCGGCTAAAGGCCTCTCTGGGCCGGGCCAGCAGGCCTTGCAGCCAGCCCTTTAAGAAACGGCCCATCTGCCCTTGAGCCAGGGAATGGGTCAAGACCCCCAGGCCCAGGAGGATCAGCCACTGGAGGGCCGGGACCTTCTGCAGGCCGGACATCCGCCCCAGGACCGCATAAACAGGATAATACCAGAGGTAGAGGGCATAGGTCCGGTTGCCCAGCCAAACCAGGGGCTTCCAGGACAGGAGTCGGGCCAGGACACTGTTCTTAGAGGACAGGCCAAAAATGGTCACCAGGGCCACCAGACTGGCCAGGAAGAGACCGCCCCGGTAGGTAAAGGCCGTTTGGTCCATGAGCTGCCGGGCCAGGATGACCAGGCCCACCAGACCCACCAGGGCAAGGCCGTCCTCAACGGGCAGGCGGCGCAAAAGCGGCCACCTTTCAGCCAGCCGCCGGCCAACCTGCCCCTCTTTCAAAAGGCCCCCCGCCGCCCCAAGAAGGAAGGCAAAGGCTCGGGTGTCCGTCCCATAATAGACCCGGGAGGGGTCCCCGCCCGGCTCGTAAATAAGGCCCATAGCCAGGGCGCTAACCAGGGCCAGGGCCACCAGGACAGCGGCCTCCAGCAAGGGATGGCCCAGGAGGCGCTGACAGGCCCGCAGGATCAGGGGAAAGACCACAAAGACCTGCATGATGAGAGCCACGTACCAGAGGTGGGTAAAGGCCGAGGGGTGGACAAATTCAGCAAAGTAGGAAGCCCCCTGGAGGACCTGCCACCAGTTATTGCTAAAAGTCAACCCGGATAAGGCCGTCGCCCGCACATTAAATAAGAAGGAAGGCGCAAAGCAATTGATAAAGCCGATGGCCAAGAGGAGCATCCAAAAAAGCGGCCACCAGAGCCGCCAGGCCCGCTTGGCCAGGAAGGCCCCATAGTGGAAGGGTTCCCCCCGGTTATACTTGGCCTCTAAGGACCGGGCCAGCAAAAAACCGGACAGGACCAGGAAAATATCCACACCGATAAAGGCACCGGGCAGGTGTTGGGGATAGTAGTGGTATAGGACGACCCCGGCCAGGGCGATCACGCGCAAGGCTTCTAAGGCCGGGTAGTAAACTTGTTGTTTTGGCACCATAAGGCCCCTTTCTAAATCATTCTTATGTCCTTTATTGTAACAAAGGGCTAACCTGCTGCCAATAGATGATCGGCTAAAAAGCTGGATTCTGCCCCATGCGAAAGGCCTCTATATTTATAAATACAAAACTGGTATAATAAGCCTAGTATTTGTATTCTGATAACACCGGCCAAGGGGGTCTTCCATGCAGAAGTCTACAGAAAAAACATCCACGCAGCTAGGACGGGCAGCGATTTGCATCGTCATCATCGGGTCTACCCTCCTGGGATTGGCCAGTTTCGAACCTAAAAAGGTCCACCCAGCAGCTGCTTCAACCCAGGACCTTCTCTTTAAGACCAGCTACCAGTTAACCGACAGTGGCCAGGGCCAGGTCCTGACCAACCGGGTTGATGGCTACCGGGTCATCCTCCCCAAGGGCGCCCAGGTCGCCTTTGACCGGGCCCAGCTGCGGACGGAAATCAGCTGGACCAAAGATAGCCGGCTGGATATTTACCTGACCCCAACCCTCCCGGCCGACAGTGACCCGGCCTACTACCTGCAACTGTGCAGTGGCCAGGACTCCAGTGCCCCTCATGCCTTCCGCAATAGCAAGGACCACCAGGTGACCTTCCAGGAAGAGGTCCAGTTCGCCGGCCTTGCCGGAGTGGCCACCGCCTGGGACCGGACACCCCTGACCAGGGTTGAAAATGACCGGCCCCATTATTACGCCATTGATATGATTTCCGACAAGGGCCAGGGCATCAGTTTCATGTACCGGGCCGCCCAGCCCATCAGCCAGAGCCAGCGGGACCAAGTCAATGCCATCGCTGACAGCCTCAAACTCCAGACCCCCAGCGCCAGCCCCTATATGGCGCCGGACCCGGCCAACCGCCGCCACCCCCTGGACCTGAACCAACAAACAGCCGCTGTCTATAACAAATACTTTTCCAAGGAGGCCCCCCTCCGCTGGGGCATCTTTGACCCGGATTACGCTAACCAGCGCTATGGCTACCTCCATGGCCTGGAGAAGGACTTTGACACCCACTTTCCCTTCCTGGTCCACTACATTGACGTGATCAATTCCGACCCGGAAAGCAAGATTGCCCCCATTTTAAACCAGGCCCAGGCCGAGGGCCGGGCCGTAGAGCTGACCTTCCAGACGGCCAACCCGCCTGAAGGGCCCAACCAGGTCTACGAGATCCTTAACGGCAAGTACGACCACTACCTGAAGGACCTGGCCGCTGTCATCCGCGAGAGCCGGGCCACCATCCTCCTCCGGGTGGGCAATGAAATGAACGGGGACTGGTGTGCCTATAGCCCCGTCCACCTGTCCCGGGACCCGGATATCTACAAGGCCTTTTACCGCTATGTTTGTGACTTCTTTAGCAAAGAGGGGGTTGCCGGCCAGATACTCTTCGTCTGGAACCCCAATGAAGCCGACTTTCCACCCTATAAGTGGAATGACCCCGGCCTCACCTGGCCCGGCAATGGATATGTAGACATCATCGGCTTAACGGCCTATAACAATGGCACCTACTACCCCCACGAAAAGTGGCGGTCCTTTAACGCCATGTACCTCCCCCTCTACCAGGAATACCAGGCCCTCTACGACCAGCCCATGATGATCACTGAGTTCTCCTCTTCCTCCTTTGGCGGCGACAAGGCCGCCTGGGTCCGAGATATGCTGGCCACCATCGATACCGGCTACCCCAACATTAAGGTGGCCATTTGGTGGAACCACGAGGACTTCGACCCGAACAAGACCGGCGTGGTCAGCCGGGCCTACAGAATTGACGATAACCCGGACGTCCTCCACGCCTTCCGCGACTACTTTGCCGACCACAACCCGGCTTAGGCGGACGAGCTCTCCACCGGACCGGATAAAGAAAAAAGAGCCCACCTTGGTGGGCTCTTTTTTATAGGCCTGAGTGGACTTGAACCACCGACCTCACGCTTATCAGGCGTGCGCTCTAACCAGCTGAGCTACAGGCCTATATCAATATCTTGACGAATGCTATTATAAAACAGGTAAAGTCCCTGTGTCAAGTAGAAGATGCAGGAAATACCCCCTTTCCAGCCAAGGTCGGCATAAAAGAGCCCCGCTGCAGGTCAATGAACTGCACCCGTAATCTTGGACAAGATAAATAGAAACTATATCATAGATCAAAGGTATGCCAATGCTGACCACGGAAAAACTCGTCTTTGAGGTGACCAAAAACCTGCTCTGTTGCAGCATTATCTAAGCAGTTGCCCAACTTCGACATGCTCTGGATAATCCCTTGCTCTTTAAGTTTCTTGCACCAAGTGCCATGTTGGTATTGCCAGCCACGATCACTATGTAAGATGGGATGGGCACCTTTGGGTAGCTTGGCGAAGAATTGATCTAACAGTTCATATTGCTGTGCCATCGTCGGGCTTTGTGAAATAGACCAGGCGACAATTGCCTTTGAGGCAAAGTCATAAATCGGTGCCAAGTAAGCCTTTCCCCAAGATAGCTGAAAGGCTGTCACATCTGTTCCAAGCTTTTCCCAGGGCTTATTGGCATTAAAATCTCTCTTCAATATATTGTCAAATACTTTCTTCTGTTCACCATGATAGGCATTATATTTTGTGGATGCTCTTACTTTTCGAATTTGGCAATGAAGTCCTAGGTCATGCATAATTTTTAGTACGGTTTTGTTGGCTATCTTTACGCCTAATTCAGCACGTAAGCCCATAGCGATTTGCCTATGACCACAACCGTTTGGTGTTCTCGAAAAAATTTCTTTGACCGCCTCATGAAGTTCCGGACGTGTAGGCTTTACTGGGTGAGAAAGGAGGTAGTAATAGCTTGATCGTGCTAATGCGACACATTCAAGGAGAATGGCGCGTGAAAATTGCCCTGAAAGCGCCGAAACAATGGCTACTTTAGTTCGGTTGGGAAGTTCTCTAAGGCTTTCAGGGCTTGCGCTTTTTTTAAGCAGGCATTTTCTGCTTCTAGGCGTAGTATTTTCGCCTTGAGCATGTCCACTTCAGTCATTGCTGTAGCTTTTGACTTGCTTGCACTGGGGCGCCCTTTCGCTTTTGGAAGCAGAGCTATCTCACCACCTTCACGGTATAGCTTGCACCATCTTTTTAAGGGTGCTAAAGAAGCAATCTTAAAGTAAACCATTGCTTCTGAGTAGCTCATATCTCTTTCTACGACTGCTTTGGCAGCTTCCAGCTTTAGGTCATAGCTATACTTCTTTTGCTTTCCACCCATCATTAACACTCCTCCTGAGCCAATGGCGCTATATTTATAATACCATTGTCGCACAGTATCTCAAGGAATGCCAAGATGAGATGATACAAACATGTATCCAAATCCTCGTTCAAATAATTCAAGAGCCAAGGATCGTGTCAATGGATCATGCTTAACTCGGTTATCTGAAACCATGAAAAAGCTCCCCTTTCTTGGTGTCCAAGAAAGGGGAGGCAGTTCACAATCGGTCTGCACCGGGGCTTTTTTTATTAGTCGATGGGCTTAAAGGCCTTTTTAGTGGCGCCGCATAAGGGGCATTTCCAGTTATCCGGCAGATCTTCAAAGGCTGTGCCCTTGGGAATACCACCTTTTTTGTCCCCCTTGGAAGGGATGTACATATACCCGCAGGTCGCCATTTGACATTGGTAAATCCGCATATCTTTTTCTTCACTCATCTTATTTCCTCCTATCGTGTAAGCTTATTTTTAAAGCCAAAAGCCCAAAAAAGAGGGCAATAAAAGGCCTAAACAAAGCAGGACAACTAAAACAATGAGGGCAATTTTTTGCCAGGGTTTCATATGGCGGTAGCTCATGCCTTATACTCCTCACGGAAGTACCGCTCAATATCGTGCATAACCACACCGGCATCACCGACGGCCGAAGCAATCTGGCGGACATTCTTGACCCGGAGGTCACCGATAGCGTAAACGCCGGGCACATTCGTGGCCATATCTTCACCGGCCAGGACATAGCCATGGTCGTCACAGTCTACTTCTGCCGGCATGACATCATCATTGGGGTCATAGCCCACAAAGATGAAGCAGCCGGGGAAGTCCCAGGTTTTTTCCTCTTCTGTCTTGACATTTTTGGTGACCACCTGGCCCAACTTATCATCGCCCAAGAATTCGGTTACCACGGTGTCCCATTCAATGTGGAGTTTCTCATTTTCAAAGGCCAGGGCCTGGGACCGTTTATTAGCCCGTAATTCATCCCGGCGGTGGAAGAGGGTGACGCTATTGCACATCTTGGTCAGGTAAAGGGCCTCTTCGACGGCCACATCACCGCCGCCGACAACGCAGACATCCTTATCTTTGAAGAAGAAGCCATCGCAGGTGGCACAGTAGCTGACCCCCCGGCCCCGGAACTTCCCTTCATTGGGGACCCGAAGCATTTTAGGATGGGCGCCCATGGCCAGGATAACCACCTTGGCCTCATAGGTCCGGGGACCGTTGGCGGTGGTGGTCGTAACCTTCTTGACCTGGTCTTTGACATCCACATCGGTCACCCGTTCAAAAATCATTTCAGCGCCAAAGGTGGTGGCCTGCTCATAGAACTTCATCATCAGCTCAGAACCGCTGATGCCACCGGGAAAGCCCGGAAAGTTTTCAATAAAGTCTGTGGTCGCCGCTTGTCCGCCGGGGACCCCCATTTCAAACATAGCGACGGAATAGCCGGCCCGCCGGGCGTAAATCCCCGCCGTCATGCCAGCCGGTCCACTACCAATGATTGCTATATCGTACATATAATCCTCCTCGTAGGGCATCTCACATGCCACTCTCTACTTACCCAATCTAGCCTGGCAGGTCACGCCGATGACAGGAGTCGAACCTGCGGCCAATGGTTTAGGAAACCACTGCTCTATCCTCTGAGCTACATCGGCAATTGCTACTATTATAAGGCGAGTGGCCCCCTTTTGCAATAAAAGGGTAAAGTCCGGAAACTGAATAAGTCACTTTAAAGCATATACCCACAATCGCCCTTTTCAAACATCCCCTGCCCTTGACAGGCCCCCGGACAAGTTCTAAAATAAGAACGATTATGATAATCATTCTTATTTATAAAGAAAGGAGTATTCACTTTCCAATGAAAGGAAAACGCTACCAAACCGGCCACCGGTCAGCGATTATCGCCTGGTTTGAGCGCCACCAGGACCAGGCGGTGACCGCCGCCCAACTCAAGGAAGCCCTCGATGCCAAGGGACAGGGCATATCTGTGGCCACCCTCTACCGGAACCTCAGCCTCCTAGCGAGCGATGGCTGGCTTACCCGGACGAGTGACCCGGCCATTTCCAGCGACCTCTACGTCTACCAGCCCCGGCCCGATGGCTTTATGCTCCATTGCCTATCCTGCGGGAAGACAGAAACCCACCACTGCCACCAGGCCGAAGCCCTGTGGCGGCATATTGCCGATGACCATGATTTTCTCATCGATACCCAGCAGCTTATTATCCGTGGCTACTGCGCCGACTGCCAAAAGCAGGCGGGCAAAAATATTTCATATTAACAGGAGGATCCATCCATGAAAATGCGACAAGTGATGGCCGGTGTCTTGACCCTGGCCCTGGTTACCTTAAGCGCCTGTGGCGCCAACAATTCATCATCTGAACCGGCTGCCGAAGAAGGGAGCACCGGGCTTACCGTTTTAACGACCATGTTCCCCGAGTATGATTTTGCCAAAAAAATCGCCGGGGACCGGGCCGAAGTCAGCCTGCTGATTCCGCCCGGGGCCGATGCCCATTCCTATGAACCCAGCCCCGGGGACATGAAGGCCATCCAAAAGGCCGACCTCCTCTTCTATACCAACCCGGTCATGAACCACTGGATCAGCGAATTACCGGACCGGTTGGATACCGATAAGGTTCAATTCGTCAATGTCAGCCAAAAGGTGCCCAAACTGGCCATGCCCAAGGAAGACACCCTCGAAGCCCTGCTGGCCAATAGCCCCCTGCCCAAGGCCATCCCGGTTGACGACAAAACCGCCGCAGCCGGCGAGGCGGAAGCAGCCGAACACGAGCACGATGAGGCCGACCATGACCACGACCATCATGATGCCGAGGAAGCGACCCACGACCATGACCATGAGCATGACCAGGCCGTCGGTGAAGAAGCCCACGACCACGAGGGCACTGAAGACAGCCATGACCAGGAAGCCGGTGAAGAAGCCGGCCACCACCATCACCATGAAAATGACCCCTACGACCCCCACACCTGGACCGGGATTCGGAATGACATCATCATCGCCGAAACCATCCGGGATGCCCTCATTGAAAAAGACCCGGCCGGGAAAGATGACTACACCAAGAACTGCAAAACCCTGACCGAAGAGCTCCAGGCCCTGGACAAGGAATACACCGCCCTCGGCGAAAAAGCCGACAACCGACCCCTGGTCGTTGCCGATGAATTCCCCTTCCTCTACCTGGCTAACGACTACGGCTTCACCTTTGTCCCGGTCCTCTCTTCTTATGGCGAACACGGCGAAGCCTCTGCCCGCCGGATTGCCCAAATCAGTGATTTAATGCGTGACAAAGGCATTTCTGTCCTGTATTATACTGAACAGACGACCCCGAAACTGGCCCGCCAATTGGCAGATGACACCGGCGCCGAAACCCTCATGCTTCATGCCGGCCACACCATCAGCGAAGAGGACCTGAAAAAGGGGCTCAGCTACACCGATATTTTACGCCAAAACCTGGAATCCCTGAAAAAGGGCCTAGCTGTCACCAACTAAGCTGGAGAAAGGAGCCCCTATGGCCGCGATCAAATGTCAGGACCTTACAATTGCATACGGGCCGGTGCCGGTGGTCCAGCACATGACCTTTGATCTGCCAACCGGCGCCTACCTGGTGATCATCGGCGAAAACGGATCCGGTAAAAGCAGCCTCCTAAAGGGGCTGGCCGGCCTGGTCCCCCTGGCCGCCGGCAGCATTACATTTTCGCCACCGGAGACCAAGCCCGGCTACCTGGCCCAGCTAGACCAGATTGCCTCCAACTTTCCGGCCTCTGTCCAGGAGGTGGTCTTGACCGGCTGCCTGAAAGGCCAGCACCACCCTTTTTATACCGCCGCTGATAAGGCCGCGGCCCAGGCGGCCCTGGCCAAGATGGACATGGTTCCCTTTGCCGGCCGGTCCTTCCAGGCCCTATCCGGTGGCCAACGCCGCCGGGTACTGCTGGCCCGGGCCCTCGTGGCGGCTGACGGCCTCCTCTTCCTGGATGAACCGACCGCCGGCCTGGATACCGGCACCGCCGCAGACCTCTACGGGCTCTTGCGGCGGCTCAACCGCCAGGAGGGCCTGACCATCGTGACCATCTCCCATGATATGACCGATGGCCTGACCGATGCCAGCCACATCCTCCATATGGACCATGGCCAGCTGGTCTACTTTGGCCCGGCAGCCGACTACCCCGGCCAAACAGGAAAGGAGCTGGTTTAAATCCTTGCCTTTTTAGACTACGACTTTATGCGTCGGGCCCTCCTGGTGGGCCTCCTTATCGCCCTCTGCTGTGCGGTTTTAGGGGTGCCCCTGGTCCTCCGCCGCTTTGCCATGATTGGCGATGGCCTTTCCCATACCGCCTTTGCAGCCATGTCTGTCGCCTTGGCGGTTGGCTGGGCGCCCCTGGCCTTTGCCCTACCGGTGGTCACCCTGGCCTCGGTGACCCTCCTGTATTTATCTGACCGGGGACACTTGAAAGGCGATGGGGCCATTGCCATGATTTCCACTGCGGCTATGGCCATCGGGGTGGCGGTTGCCAGCCTATCCCGGGGAATTACCGCCGATATTTCGTCCTACCTCTTCGGCTCCATCCTAGCCATTAGCCCTGAAGAACTCACCCTCACCGTCCTCTTATCGCTAACCGTCCTGGGCGTCTACCTCTTCAGCTTTAACCGGATTTTTGCCATTAGCTTTGACGAAGACTTTGCTAAAGCCAGTGGTTTGGGGGCAAACTTTTACCGGATGCTCCTGGCCATCCTGACGGCCATTACGGTGGTTTTAGGCCTCCGCCTAGTTGGGGCCCTCCTCATTGGCGGACTCATTATCTTTCCCTCAGCCGGGGCCATGCACCTCTCCCACACCTATAAGGGGGTGGTGGCCACCGCAGCAGGCCTGGCTGTAGCTGCCATGTTAGGCGGCCTGGCGGCCTCCTTTTATTGGGACCTGCCCACCGGGGCCACCGTGGTCATCGTCAACCTCTGCCTCTATGCCTGCTGTGCCCTCGTCGGCCGCTGGCGCCGGGGCTAGGCCTGACCGCCAAGGCCGGTTTGCGAGCTTGATAAGCGAGGCCGAAGCCCCTGATATATTTCCCTGTCCATAAAAAGACCGCCTGAGCCGAAGGGCAGCCCCGCTGCCACCGGTCCAGGCGGTCTTTGTTGCTTTGTCAATAGGCCACCCAAGCACCGGCCTGCATACATAAAACGACCAAAAAAGCCCTGCGCAACAAAATGCGCAGGGCCCTTCTTATTCCTTAAAAATCGTCATCTTGGCTATCCTCAAGGCATTCGGCGTCCGGATTATCCAAAAATTCTTTGAATAAGCCATGGACCACGTTATTCCTTGTAATCAAGCCCACCGGCTTGTTGTCTTCATCGACCACCGGCATATGACGCAGTTGCCGTTTATTGATTATTTTAGACGCTTCCCGCATGGTGTCATCCGGACGAACCGTATACACCCGGGAAGTATAGCAGCTATCAATCGGATCATTGACCACTGTTTTCAAATAGTAGGGGAAACAGTCGACTTGATACCAACTGCGGATATGGTTAAGCTGTTTGTTTTTCTTCCGAACATTGTGGACCACATCATCAATGATATCTGCATCCGATAAGATACCCACTAATTCGCCTGATTCGTCAACGATGAAAATCGAGCTGATTTTTTCACGGGCAAATATTTGGATTGCGTCCCCCACATTTGCCGTATTAATCAGGGTCTTGGGATTTTCAATCATAACGTCTTTAACTAATACTGCCATAATTAGACCTCCTCTTCCTTGTTCAAGATACAAAAAGCTGTCGGGAAGGCCTCTTTACTTACAGCCTATTTGTTATAGGTATAGAACCCTTCGCCGGTTTTAATCCCTAATTTCTTACCGCGGACCATCTTGCGTAAGAGGGTGTGCGGACGATATTTCGGATCGCCGGTTTCATTATAAAGAACTTCCATAACAGCCAGGACAATATCCAACCCAACCAGGTCACCTAAGGCAAGGGGACCCATGGGGTGGTTGGCCCCTAATTTCATAGCCGTATCAATACCTTCTACAGAAGCTAAACCGTCAGCATAAATGCCAATGGCTTCGTTAATCATCGGAATCAGGATCCGGTTAACGACAAAGCCCGGGCCTTCTTCAACTTCAACAGGGGTTTTACCGATTTTTTCGGAGATTTCGATGATTTTCTTAGCCGTTTCGTCCGGGGTGTTAATCCCCTTGATGACTTCAATGAGTTTCATGACCGGTGCAGGGTTGAAGAAGTGCATCCCGATGACGCTGCGTTCAATATCTGCCCCAATTTCAGTGATAGACAGGGAGGAGGTATTGGTCGCAAAAATAGCATCCGGTTTGCAGATTTCTTCCAGGGCCTTGAAGGTTTCCTTCTTGATTTCCATGTTTTCGATGGCTGCTTCAATGATTAAGTCGCAATCTTTGCAGTCATCCCGTAAGCCTGTGGTGATCCGGTCTAAGATCGCATCAGCAGCGGCTTTTTCCATTTTACCCTTATCGACCCGTTTCATCAGGCCTTTTTCGATTTTGGCTTTCCCGTTATTGGCAAAGTCCATATTAATATCTGTTAAAACCACTTCAAAGCCTTCTGTTTGAGCAAAGGCTTGTGCAATCCCGGAACCCATGGTTCCGGCACCGATAACGCCAACTTTCATAATGAGTCCTTCCTTTCCGGCGCTTATGACGCCACTTGACGATTATATTTACGAACGGTCCGTTCGCATACAAACTTATTTATTGGTAAAGGTCTTTTCTTTCCGTTTTTCCAGGAAAGCGCCCATACCCTCTGCTTGGTCAGCCGTTTCAAAGCATTTACCGAAAAGGTCGACTTCAATATCTACACCGCTGTCAATATCCGTTTGGATCCCGCGGTTGATGGCTTCCTTGGCGTGGCGGACAGCAATCGGTGCATTCCCGGCAATCCGGCCGGCCATTTTTTCAGCTGCCGGCATTAGCTCTGCCAAGGGGTAAACCGCACTGACCAGGCCAATGGCCAAGGCTTCATCGGCCTTGATATTTTTACCGACCAGGATGAGTTCTTTGGCCTTAGATAAGGAGCCAATCACCCGGGCCAGCCGCTGGGTCCCACCAAAGCCGGGGGTAATCCCCAGGCCAACTTCCGGTTGGCCAAACATGGCATTGTCAGAGCAAAGACGGATGTCACAGCTCATGGCCAGTTCGTTCCCGCCGCCTAAGGCAAAGCCATTGATGGCTGCGATGACGGGAATCGGTAATTTTTCGATTTTACGGAAGATGTCATTCCCCTTGCGGGCATATTCTGCCCCTTGGGCCTGGGTCATTTCCTTCATTTCAGCAATATCTGCCCCGGCAACAAAGGCTTTTTCCCCGCCACCGGTAATGATCAGGCACCATACCTCATCGGTGTTAATGGCATCAATCGTTTGGTTCAGTTCATCCAGTACTTGAGACCCAAGGGCATTTAAGGCCTTGGGACGGTCAATGGTCAGGGTCGCCACGCGGCCGTTGACATCGTATTTAATGAATTCCATGTTTGCCTCCTTATTTCCTAAACAATCATGTCCTCCGAAATAACCAACTATTCGCGTTCAATAACCGTCGCAGCACCCATACCGCCGCCAATGCAGAGGGTGGCTAGGCCGCGTTTGGCATCCCGGCGTTGCATTTCATAAAGCAGGGTGACCAGGATCCGGGCCCCACTGCAGCCAACCGGGTGACCCAGGGCAATAGCCCCACCATTGACGTTTAATTTATCATTGTCAAAGCCCAGATCTTTACCGACAGCCACAGCTTGGGCAGCAAAGGCTTCATTGGCCTCATACAAGTCAAAGTCTTCGATTTTCAGGCCGGTTCTTTCCAGAACATTCCGGGTAGCAGCCACAGGGCCAATCCCCATGATAGAAGGATCAACACCGCCCAGGGCACCGTCAACCCAGGTAGCCATCGGGGTCACGCCCAGTTCTTTGGCCTTTTCTTCACTCATCACGATGACCACAGCAGCCCCATCATTAATCCCGGAAGCATTAGCCGCAGTGACCACGCCGCCTTCTTTGAAGGCCGGTTTCATCTTAGCGATACCTTCAGCCGTTGTCCCTTCACGGGGGCCTTCATCGGTATCGAAAACGATGGTTTCTTTTTTCTTCTTGATTTCAATCGGTACGATTTCATCTTTAAACTTGCCATCGGCAATCGCCTTGCAGGCCTTTTGTTGGCTCCAGGCAGCAAATTCGTCTAATTCTTCCCGGGTTAAGCCATATTTTTCAGCGACGTTTTCAGCGGTAATCCCCATGTGGTAGTCATTAAAGGCATCCGTTAACCCGTCTTTAATCATGCTGTCCAGAAGTTGGCCATGGCCCATCCGGTAGCCATACCGGCCCTTTTGGATGAGATAGGGGGAGGCACTCATGTTTTCTGCCCCACCGGCAATAATGACATCAGCCGCCCCGGCCTGGATCATAAAGGCAGCCGTATTGACCGCATTTAAACCGGACCCGCATAAGATATTCAGGGTCATAGCCGGTACTTCAACCGGGAGCCCGGCATTCACAGAAGCTTGCCGCGCCATGTTTTGCCCTAAACCGGCCTGCAACACACAACCTAAGAGTACCTGGTCTACATCGGTCGGTTTAATCCCGGCACGTTTAATGGATTCTTTAATAACATGCGTCGCTAAATCCGTAGCAGATGTATTGGCTAAAGTCCCACCCATTTTACCAACAGCAGTACGGCAAGCGCCGGCTAAAACGATTTTCTTAGACATAATGTGTCCTCCTTATTTCTAATCTTACTGAACAACAAACGGCCACAAAACAAACAGCATATTTTATAAATACATTATAACAGGTTGTACCCTTAATCACAAGTCCGCTTATTGAATGTATTATCATTATTCAATTATATTTAAGGGCTTTTTATGAAAACTTTTTGTCTTTTTATTTAGAAAGGGTCCCTTTTGGCGATTGCCTATATTATACACCAGTTTTAGCCTGGTGACTATATTTAATCAGAATTATCAGTATTTTTTGCCGAAAAATAAAGCCGTTTTGCGACTTGCTCAGGTCGACGCGTCACCCAGCGCGGGAGATACTGGATCACCATCCTTTCTGCATCGGCAAAGCCACTGCCACCCCTCCTTCCATGTCGCAAGTATATATAAATAGACCGCCCCTGAGGGACGGCCTACATATATTGCTCTAAGCACATAGAGGTGCTGGGTTGATGAACAATAATAAGAGCCGAACCCGAAACCCCTGTCATGTTCATAAACCTTCCCTCCATCTGACTTAAAGTATCCTATCTTCACGGTCAGTATAAACCATCTCGCCGGCATTTTCACAAAATCCCGGTAAATCTTCCGTAAAGCCTCAGCCCCCGGTTGAAGCCAAACCAAAAGTCCCACCACAGTCTATAAAAACAAAAAGATCCCTTGCCATGGCAACCATGACAAGGGATCTTTAATTGACGGGGGCACAAGGATTTAAGGTGATACATTTCTGTGTCTTCCGATAGCTTGAAAATCGCTTAACCAAGGGGTTTAATGCTTTAAATGCTTACCCTGCAGTGGCTACGTTACACCATAAACTCCCCCAAAACTACACCAATTCAAGCCCAATAAAAAGAGCCCAACCATGACCGGTCGGGCTCTTCTTGTTAGCGCTCTTTTAGCTTGTCGTACACTCGCTGGGCGACGACTGCGAGCTCTAGCCGCGTCGGCGCGTCAAACAGCCGCGTGCCGTCTATAAAACCATTTTCCTTGGCCTTGGTGTAGTCATCCAGGGCCCACTCGGGGACCTTTGCTTTAGCCGGCTTAGCGGCTGGAGTGCTCTCGATCTCTCGCATAAGGGCGACGATCTTATCGCCGTATGCGGTGCTGGGCGCCCAGTTGCCGCCTAGGGCTTGCCAGGTCTTGGCCTTGCCGCTTAGCCATGCGAAGTGCCGCGGGTCTGGTGTGGGATTTTGTGGCTGGCCGGCGTATAGCAGTAGATGGTGTACTTGCGCCGTGACGCCCTCCTGCCAGTCGGTAAACCGCATGTGGGCCCCTGGGTCGTAGTTCCCGCCGCCCTCGGTCCGCTTGAGGCCGCAGGGGTTTTTGTAGGTCTCGTCGATGACGCCGCCAAAGTTACCAAAGCCGGTCTCAATGGCAGACTGGGCGTATACGCCCGCAGGGTTAACTCCCGCCTTGGTAGCCACGTCCCAGTAGGTCTGTGCCTGGTCGATGAACCAGGGGGCAGCCCCTTTGGACTTGGCCCAGGCCCGTCCCTGGTCGACGGTGGCCGAGGCGGGGGCGATGATGGCGTCGCTAGACGGATGCTGGGGCTGGGTTGCCGGTGCGGGCTTGGCGGCTAGGCCAAAGTACCCACAAATGCCTTTGCACAGCGCATCGGCCCAGGTGTCCTCTTTACCGGCGACGTTGTAGACATCGTCAGAATTGATAAAGGACATCTCGACCAGGCAGGCCACTGCATCAGTTTCCCGGATGATGGCGAAATTGGCCCACTTGCGACCCCGGTCCACCGAGCCCAGGTGCTTTACCGCATTATGGACCGCATCGCCAAAGGCATTAGCCACGCTGTTGCCGTCCCAGGTGTAGGTCTCGACGCCCCAGGCGGGCTGCATGGCGGAGTTGAGGTGTAGGGATATGACCGCATCGCACCCCGCCTCATTAAAAACCTGGGCCCGGCGGGTTAGATCAGCTCCCTGGTCTAGGTAGTACTTCCAGTCGCCGTCTCGGCTCATGACCACCTCTACCCCGGCGGCTGCCAGCCGGTCCCGGAGCTTTAGGGCCACGTCTAGTGCGATGTCTTTCTCTTGGTACCCCATGCCACAGGCGCCTGCGTCGGCGCCACCATGGCCGGGGTCAATCCCGATTTTTACCATTATTCTACCTCCGGGGCGATGTGGTCAGCGTCCTTACGGGGTTTTAGGTAGGCTTGAGCCGCCTGGCTGTCCTTGACCCCTGCGGTCGTCGGGTCGACGATGACCCCCAGGGCCACTAAAAGATTGATGACAATACCTAGGCCCTGGACGATGGCCTCCTGGCTGATTGCGGGGACGATGTCAAAAACCCCGCACACCTGATAAATAAAGCCGACCACTAAGGCCACCAGGGCCACGAGGGTCGGCTTGTTTTTTAATCTTAGCTTCCAATTTATCATGCTTTCTGCTCCTTTCTGACGGGTAGGGACATGCTGTCCTTGTAGAGTTTTTCTCCGGTGCCGTTGCCACCTAGGCTCTTGTAGGCGGCGTAGAGGTTCTCAAGGTCCTCTATGTCGGCCACCGTGGTATAGCCTTTCTTCAAGGCGTCCTCCGCATTGGCGTAAAGCCTAAAATGCAATAAGGCCAGCAGGGCCTTATCCTGCCGGCGGTTATGCGTCAGCTGCCGCCAAAGGAGGCCCCCGACCCCACCGGCTGAAAAAAGCGATGTCAAGGCCGTGATGACGGACCAGTCGAGTATTTGCTGTACGATGTGGGCGATACTACGCACCTTCTTTCCATAAAAAATACCGCCCAGGTAGGCGGTATGGTATACTATTGTCGTTGTCATCCTCCAATCTGACAACAGATGGGAGGTGTTTATATGGTCGTTGCATTCTCTTTTCTGCTTTCCATCACGGCAGGTATAATTTGCCATTATATCTGCAAGTGGCTAGATGGCAAGCATGATGACAACTAGCCCAACAAAATACCCCTCGATGGCGGTCGAGGGGTATTTTTGTGTTTATATGCGGCATTCTCTTTTCTTGCCTACTTGTAGTATACCACCTGCTTATGACTCTTGCAAGCGTGGTTACTCAGCCGGTTTTCCTTCTGCCGGCAAAGCCTTGCCGTACCCATCCAGGCCTAGGGCCTTAAGGTCTGCCAGCACGGCATCACGCAGGTGCCGGGGCACGGTGTCGATGGTCCGGCGGCCGTAGATGATAAGGGCTACATAGATAGCTACCATATTCTCACCTCCTTTCCTGAGCTTAAAAATGAGTATAAAAATAGCGCCCGTTAGGAGCGCTTTACTCAGCTTTGTCATTTTCTTCTTCCAGCAGCTTTTTGACTTCCTCCCGCAGGTGGGCTGGCACCTGGTCCAGGGTCCGTCTGCCGGCTTTGACTAGGGTTGCATAGATATAGATCATTTTGGATTTCCTCCTGTCATCGTGGCTTCATAGAGGCCTGCGATACCTTCCATGATGTCTAGGTTGCCTTTTTCTTGCCGCTCGTATGTAGCAGCAACGCCATCCATGATGGCTAACAGGTCTTTTTCCATCGGCTGCGGCTCGGGCTTAGGTGGGGCGGGTGGTTCCTGGAGGACCTCTTGCCACTCACCATCTACAAGTCGCTTGCCTAGGACTGCTTGTGCACTATCGTAATCGTTAAAGACCACCCACTCTGGTCTATTGGTAAAGTCTTCAGGCTTTCCGTCAACTACAGCCAGTTGCAGGCTGTTACCGGTTTTATCTACTTCTACGAGATAGAGCATTAATACCACTCCTCTACTGTCCAGGTAATGTAAAATTCATTTTCTAAGTAGCCACCAAAAGGTATGCCAATCTGTAATGTATTGCCGTTAATTAAGCTGCATATTACGCCTCCACGGCAGCCTGACCCATGAGACATATTCCATAGTGCTGAGGCAGACACGGTAGATTTATCTGGATTAACAGCATATGGCAGGGTTATTTCCTTAAACAAATCTCTGCTGATATTATAACGTTCGTCCCACCCTCTTGTTTTCGGAGCAATTTGCCCCCGCTGCACTCTTTTTATCGTGCCTCTATTTTTAAGCTCTTGTAATGCCGCCGCACTGGCCCGGCTAGACACATCTGTATCCAGCCGGTCAAGCTTGCTTGCTCTAGCTGGTGTATAGTAGCTGGCACTCGCACGACTGGACACGTCTACATCTATCCGCCCATCCATCCGGTTCAGCACCTCATCTGTCGTCTGGCGGAGGATGTTTTGCTCGTCCTTCCAAAGGTTAAAGTCCGTCCGACTTACCCGGCTGGACACATTCACATCCAGGTGGTCTACCTTCCTTGCCCGGTCGGCGGTCCAGTCGGCGGCACTGGCCCGGCTGGATACCTTGGCGTCCAGCCGGTCGGTTAGCTTGCCGGTTATGGTGGATATCCCATCTGTCAACTTTAACTTGATTGTCTGGCACTCATCCACAATGCTTGCCTGGGCGCCATTAACATAGCCGGGTAGATTGCCTACTCCGTCTTCTATCCGGCTGAGTGTGTTGCTATCATCTTTTTGGCCCCTTTGGATGGCATTAATTTTCCCCTCTAGGGCCTCCTTGGCCTTTTTTATGGCCGATAAGCTAATTACGTCCATTATGCTGTCACTCCTTTCCAAACATCGCCGGTCTCGGTCCAGGTTGTCATCTGGCTGACCTTTGCCTTGCCCGGTAGCGTAAGCTCTACCTCGACCGTCCAGCCGTCCCGGCTTTCGGTGCTGGCCCGCCGGGCGATTTGAGAGTTGTCCTTGGTCAAGGTCTCCAGCCACTTGTCATAGCTGCCGTTGTCTTGCGGCACGACCTCATACGTCACCCCCGGCTGGCCTGCAAGCCAGTCAAAGGTTGTGATGGCTTCAGTAGCGCTTTGCTTGACCCGGCCTTCTACTTCTTCAATGTCTTTTTCCAAGGTTTCAAAATTATCATTAAAATCTTGTATGTTATAAAAATCGTCGGAAAAGGGCAGCTTAAGCCCAAGTCTGTCCGAGGTTCTCACCTTTTTATCATCCTTTCGCTAGGCTTAATTCACGCACCTTGAAGCCGGTCCGGAGCTGGTCGTGGGTGTATGCCGCCATCTCACCATGGGTCAGCCTGCCCAGGGTGGCGTGCTGGTTGTAGCGGATGTCTACTTGGTAGACCATATTGGCCGGTAGCATATCATGGAGCATACCTCGGACGGCCTCTGCCTGATTTTTACTCTTCAGCTCAATCAGGACCGATACAGAGTACTTGCTATGGCTAATATCCAGGCTAAAGCCATCCCTACCGCACAGGGCAGCCAGGGCGGCGTATAAGGACCGTTTAGTATAAAGGGCGGCCATACTGACCATTCGGGCCCTTACAGCCAGCCGACGATCTTCCAGGGTGGCGTCTTCCGGCGGGGCGATTCCCCACTGCCGCTCTAAGAGGGCCAGGGCCTCGCCGTCTGCTGTGTCGATAAAAATACCGGCATACAGACGGTTAACATCGTGCAGGGCTTGGATGAGAGTCCTTTCCTCGACATCAGCCAGCACGGCCAGCTCTTCATAGTCCTGAAGGACCGGCGGCAGGTAGCAGAGTAGGCCTATATCTCGTATAAAGTACCAGTTCATGCCGTCACCTCACCCAGGACCGGGATGGCGCCGTCGGGCACGGTGTGATTATCATCTACGCCGTTAAATCTAGTGTACTGGGCGTCTACTATGCCCGGTATTTTTAAGAGCCGCATCTCGACCTGTGATGTATACAGCCTTAGTGTCGCACTGCTGGTCCAACCCCGGCGCACCTCGTCAAAGTAGGCCCGGAGGGTCTCGATAACTCGACTTTTTAGACTTGCCCAGGAGGACCCTGGGGCATAGGTCAAGGTGAGCTTGATATTCACCTTGTCGGCCTTGGCGGCCATGATGGTCACCTGGTGGTCGATGGGGGCCAGCCCCTTGCCCTCGCCGGTGTAGCCCGGCGGGTCAATGGCCTCCTGGACCCTTTGCACCAGCTCCGTCGATGGCACGTCAAAGCTGTCATTAACGATGATCACGCCGACGGTCCCCGGCCCTTTGTGGTGGGGGAGGACCTTGCAGGCCCCCACACCGTTGACGGTGGAGAGCATCCGCTCGTAGTCTGCGATGTTGCCCCCATAGGCCTGGCGTTGGATCTCGATAAAAAACCGCTCTCTGAAGAGCTCTGTCTCTTCCTCGTTCCGGCCCGGCTCGATGAGGCCGGTTACTTCGGCCCGGCTTAGGTCCTTGATTTCCTTTATTGGGGTTAGCGGCAACCCTACCGGGTACAGGTCCAGTGCACCGACCTCCTCGGCGACTAAAATCCAGGTAAAAACGCCGCCTTTGGTATCCACCATCTCAGCCGCATAAAAATTGTACCTGTCCAGGTTAAATCGGTCCCCTGCCTGGATGGGGGCATCAAACTCGGCCTTGAGCCGCATAGGCTGGGCGTCTTTAGGGAAGACACCCAAAAGGCGGGCATGGCGGATGAGGTTTTCCCGGTTGGCCGTCTCCGGGAACATCTGGTCATAGGACCAGGCCATGTCCAGGTAGAGCTTCATGGTTTCCATGGAGGCCGGGGCCAAGGCGTTAAAAAGCAAGGACGACTCCCGGGTGTCGTACTGGTCCGGGACGCGGTTTAGCTTATCCGCCAGTAAATTCTCGTAGGTTTTATCCTCCCACACCGCTTATCACTTCCCTTCCGTCTAAGGATCCGTATTTTGTGTGTACCGTAAAGCCTATGGCCAGGTCATGGCCCTGGCTGGCTTGCTCGTCTAGGTAAAAGCCGTCTACGCCCGTGATGCGGTCGTCCATGAGGAGGGCCTCCGGTATCCGTCGGCACAGGGCGGCATAGATGAGCCGTCTAGGCTGGCCGATGAGGTCGGCTATCTCCAGGCCGTGACTATCGCTATAAATGACATGCTTGTATCGCTCGGTCCGTAGGGTTGTATAGACCGCCTGCTCGACGGCCTGCACCTCGGCGGCGTACCCCCGGATGCGGAGGGCCTCAGCGTCCATCCACCAGGTAAGGGAGGGCTTGAGGACCTCGGTATAGCCGCCGGCGGCCTCCCGCCAGGTATCCGGCATTTCTGGGATCATGCCATCACTCCTTCATGTATAAGTAGTAAAAGACCTGGCCACCCTCGTCCTGCAAGAAAACATGGGTAGACCCTACATCTTCTGGTAAAAATGTTACTCCGTAAGGCAGGACCAAGTTCTTCAGTTCTTTGGATAATTTGACTTTGATATTCTTCTGGAAGGCGACCGGACTGATGGAGGTCAGCTTGGCATAGGTCACCCGGGCAGGCTTGCGGGATTCGTACACCGTCCCGGCAATCTGCTTAATGGCGTCTAGTAGGGATCTTGTATCCACTGCTATTCCTCCTAACTCAGCGGCGTATTCAGCATCCAGCCCCAGCGGACTTGAGAGCCACCGCTTGCCGGGCCATAGGTTGCTATGAATTTTTTGACAGTATATTTGACAATCCCGCTACCCTCACTGCTATAAACCGTGTCTCCCCCGGCGTATATGGCTATGTGGCCGTAGGTCCTCCCCAGGCCATACGGGCTAACCACACAACCGATGACCATACCCGGCCGGAGGTCCTTGAGGTTGCTACTATGGCACCAGTTTCGGGTCATGTCATTCCCGTTGCCATCCGGGTACTGGCCTGTCACCTGGTTAAAGACCCGGCTTACCCAGGTGGCGCACAAACTGGCCCCCGGCCAGGGGGTGCTATTGATGGCCGCCATAAGTTTGGCCGGTGCACTGCCTCCGCCGACGGTCATCCCATAGTTTTTCCACTGGTTAAAATAGCGCTGGGCCACCGGTGTAGACTTAGCGATATCGCTATCGCGCCTCAACCCTCGCTCAAAGACATCATAAAACCAGGCAACTGCCCAGGCTGGGTCTCTTGCCTGCTTAAATTGCTCCAGCGACCCATGTTTGTTGAGCCAGTAGGCTAGGCCGCCACTTTTGAGCTCATAGTCCACAAAGCCGCACTGGGCCTCAATGCTACGGTAATCCAGGCCCTTAGCGCTGGCCCATTGGATGAGGTTCTGCCAGCGGTTGCGGACATCCCACTGACACAGCCCGCGGCCGTGTCCAGTGTTGCCCGTCTCAGCAATCGTCGGGTTAAAGCCACTCTCCCGCCAGATATTGCCCATGATGCCGGCGGTAGCTGCGGCGCTATAGCCCATCTTTCGGAAGGCATTCCATATCCGTTCTGCATTGGTATTCCCCGGCAGGGCGTGGAAGGTCCCATCGCCCAGGCCACCGTCTGCCGCTTGTTTCTGCTCGTTCTTAAAGACGCCTGACACATCAATGGCCGGTAAGAAGTCTTCATTCTGGATTTCCATGTCCATCAAGTGGCTGTTGCCCCGGATGGTGTGGGTCACACTCTCCACCCAAAAGGCCGCACTGGCCTGCATGTCGCCCAAGGGGAGGTTGACATAAATCACCGACCCGCCCCTAATGGCTATGTCGCCCAGGACGCCCTTGAGGGCCAGCTTCCGGACCGGTCGGTCGACCTTTTTCAGCACGTCGTCTGCCTTCATCTTGATGAGCTCCTTGGGCTCATTAGATACTGCATGGAACTGCAAGACGCCCCAGTCCTTGATGTGCTCCGGGTTTTCCGCCACCAAGGTCTCCGCCTGGCCGGCAGCGTCATCCTTGACGGTAATCTTGACCCGGTTATAGGTGCCCTCGTCGATGGTATTTGTATACTCCCAGGCCTGCATGGCCTTAGCGTCAAAGACCTTACCCCTGTAGACCATATCCTTGATGTTTTTGAGCGTCAACTTGCCCACATTGTCATAGAGAACAAAAGCCTCCCCGCCCTCGATGAGGGTGTTTTGGTAGGCCTTATCAAAGATATCATATAGCTCCACATCCTCCTCTGTCCGGGACATTTTGACACCGGTTTCGGCCACCTCCCCGACTTGCAGGTTGTGGTCTCCGGCGACCATCTTGACCAAGTCTCCGTAAGACTTGCTATCATACTGGATGGTGTCCTTGTACTTTAAGTAGCGGATTTGGTCGTAGGCCACACAGTCAATGGTCTTTAGGTCGCCTCGGGACTTGGTAAAGATCCAGCCTACAAACACAGGGTCCTCGTCACAAAAAAGGATGGCCATGTTCCCATTCTGGTAGGATAGGTCTCCGTTTTTGGCAGTGGTAAATTCCAGCTTGCCTGGCTCCCCTTCCCGCTTCCAGGTGACTTTTATTGGCTCTTTTAGGACCGGCCGGAAGGTCTTCCCCAGTCGGGGGTTGGTTATTTCCACCCGCCATTTGTGGGGCGTGTATCCAGTATTCTCACTCAAATCGCAACACCGTCCCTGCCGGTACCCGGTTGTAGTCTTGGATTTTTGACTTGTTCAGATCGTATATATCTTTCCACTTGCCACTGTCCCCCAGGTACTTTTTGGCCAGCTCGCACAGGGTGTCCCCATATTTGACCGTATAGGTCTTAGGCCGGTCAGGCCCACCTGGCCGGGTCTTATCTGTGGTCGCCACCGGTTTGCCGTCCTTGGTCGCCAGCTTAACTGATGTAGATACTAAATCATTAAACTGCAGGAGGCTGATGTCCACCTCGATGTCGTCCACCAGGCCGTCCGCATCCTCATTGATGACATAATCGCTGATGACCATCTTCATGTAGGTGTCGGAGTTGGTGCTCTTATCGTGGTTGCGGATGACGGCAAAGTCAAAGGGCTTACAGGCGACCTTTAGCTTTTCGAACAGGTTGAGGTAATAGACCGGCTTTTTAAAACCGCCCCGGTACTGAGCCCAGGGGTAGGGGTGGGCCGGGAGCCAGAGGGTAAAGGTCATCTTAGTCAGCTTAGGCATTTCCGGGATAATAAAGCCCTGGCCGGTGACCAGCTGGAAGGTCTCGTCATTACTTTCAATAGACGTCTTAATCTCTGCCGGTGCTATGGGCATGAGTTCCTTTCCAAAGTAGACCTCATACTGGCTGGCGGCCAGGTCATAGTAGGCGTACCGGTCAGTCCTATTGGCCTGGGCCAGGACCTGGAGATACTTGGCCTCCAGGTCGGCCGCCTTGGCCGCTTTCTGGGCGGCATAGGCCTTAGATTCGGCTATCCGCTTGTCAATCTCTTTTTGCGTCAGAATGTCGTATTCTTTGTCGGTCGGCTGCTTGACGATGTTGGCCTTGGCTTTTTCCGCTTCAGCCCGTGCGTCTTCCGCCATCTCCTTGAGCTGCTGGGCATCCATCTTCAGCCGGAGGGCCTCGACCTTTCGCTCGGCCTTGGTGGCGGCGTAGGGGTCGTAGGTCGTGCCGCCCTGGAATAGGTCAAACTTGGCGTAGTTTCGGGCATACTCTTCTTTTTTCCGGGCCTTAAGCCGGTCCCGCTCTGCTCGGTTTTCAGCAATCTGCTCGTCGATGTAGGCTTGGATGGCCAGGTCCTTTTTATGGTAGTCGGGTGGCCGCTCGGTCATGTACTTATAGTCCACCCGGGGTTGATAGTCTTTATTCAGGACTGAGCCCCCCTTTCGTAATGTCCAGCTGGGTCAGGAGACCAACGCCGAGGTCGCGGGTGTAACCATCGATGTCAAAGGTAGCATCGGGCCGGTCGATGGTCGTCTCCACCTTGATTTTGTTCTCAATGTTGTACTGGGCGGCCCGGCGCCCCTCTTCCCATTTCCGCATATAGGCCAGGTCCTCGTTGGCGATTTTTAGGCTTTCTTTAATCTTATCGGTGTTACCGGCGATCTTATCCAGCTTACCTGCCCGGACCCGGTCACCGGCGGTTTTACCGCCTGCCCCGTCATCAGTGGCTAGGACGGCTTGGTCGTAGGCCGCTTGGCCGATGCCCTTGGACAGGTTCTTTTGGACCTGGCTGAGCCGGTCCAGAGCGCCGCCAACCTTGTCGCCGATTGAATTAAAGCCTTCATCGTGGCCTTTTTTATAGGCATCGCCGATACTTTCATAGGCCACCGTCTTAGGCTCGGCATAATCGGCTGTGTAGTGCACCTCGCCCAGCATGTCAAAACGAATACCGTGAATGCCAGCCTTGGCTAGCTTTGTATTAAACTTGGCGAAGAGCTTATTGGCTTCTGTAGCTATAAAGTTCAGTGCGCTGGCAGCACTCTCTTTAACCTTTTCCCAGGCATTGCGGAAGCAGGTCCGGAGGCACTCCGCCGCGTTATAGACCTTCCGGTCTAGGTTGCGGAGCATGGCCATAATGGCATAGCCCACGCCAACGGCGGCTCGGCCAGCGTCTTGCCAGCTAATGCCCATACCTTGCAGGCCCAAAGTAATCCAGGTAATCCCGGCGGCTATGAGCATTAAGGGCCCCAGCACCGGCATCATGGACGCAAACATAGAGACCCCGGCCATGACAGCTACTGCGGCCATCTTGACTAGAGCAGCTACCATCAAAACGCCAATAACTGATACCAAGGGCAGAATGATAAATTTCAGCCCGTCCCAGTGGTTGACCATAAACTTAAACACCGCCGCGGATATATTGACCACGACCAGAAGGGCCCGACCGAAAGCGTATACGGCTTGAACCAGCCCCTCAAAGGCCTTGTGGAACTCCTCGCTGTTGACCAGGGCGGTAAACTGCCCGGCGGCAGGCTTTAGGGCCATGGTGACGGCGGTCTTGAGCCGGTTGGCGATGCCGCCGGTCAGGGTCCCAGGGGATTTGGTTAAAGGCTTCCGCCGTCTCTGCTGCCGCCCCCAGGACCGAGTCCTTGATAACCTGGGATGTAATCTGCCCCTCGGCCGCCATCTGCTTCAGCTGGCCTGTCGATACGCCCAGGTGCTTGGCTATGGCGTTGATGACGCCCGGGGCCTGCTCCATGATGGAGTTAAATTCCTGCCCCTGCAATTTGCCCTTGGCCAGGGCCTGGGTCATCTGGAGCATGGCGGCGTCGATGCCCTGGGCCGATGTCCCGGCGATGACGAACATCTTATTGAGCTCTCCGGCGAAGTCCACGATCTCATTGGTGTTTTTAAAGGCTCCGGAGGCCGATGTGCCTATCCGGCTGACCATATCGGCCATGGACTTAAAATTCGCCCCGGACTCATAGGACTTTTGTAAAATCCGCTCTTGGATGGCGTCATTGGTCTGGAGGCCGTCATTGATGATGCTTATGCGCCCATCTATCCGGGCCATATCGTCGGCGTAGTTGGCAAAGGCCTTGAGCCCGCTGGCGGCACTGGCCACGCTGACAACTGCCGCCAAGACGCCCTTCATCTTGCTCTCCAGCAGCCCTGCGTGCTTGGCACCATTATTGAGGCTGGTGTTAAACTGCTTCTGCTTAGCATTAGCTGCCCCAACCTCCCGCTCGATGCTGGCAAAGTCCCGGTCTATGCCCTGTAGCTGCCGTTTAGCCGCGGCCAGCTGGGACATGTCCGGGGTCCTGCCCATCTCATCATTCATGCTGGCCATGCCGTCCACGACCATGTGCAGGGCCTGGGTGGTGGCCTTGAGTACGCTGGTCATCCGATCGTCTAAAATCATGGCGCCTCTTACGGTTCCCATCGCTTACCTCCTTTCGCTTTACTGGGCGGCCTCGGCCGCTTTCCGCTCATTTTCTGCCCACTCCAGCGCTATGGCGTCTACCAGGGCCCGCTCCCGGGCAGGCAGGTTGGCGTACTCATGGGGAAACCGGCCCATCTTGACCGCACAAAAATAGGCAACGCTAAAAAATAAGTCGTTGCCCTTTAATCGTTTTTTGCTTCTTCTGCAGCCTCTTCGTACTGGTTGACGACAAAGCCATTCACCTCGGTGACCTTTTCTAGGTAGCCGTTGTATTCACCGGGCAGGCAGAGCATTTTGCCTAAAAGCTCTACCGGGTCGGCGGACTTTACACCAAATTTATCTTGCAGCTGGCCGTTGCGGAGGTCCGGGAAGACAGTGCACTCCACCATGACGGTGTCATTGTATAGCTTGGTAAACCGGGCCTGGTTCAGCCGGCCCTTTTTGGTGGCCTCCTTTTGGCATTGGACCTTGATGCGCTCGGACTCCGCATTGGACAGGGGTCGGATTTCCCACTCCAGCGGCTCCCCGGTAGTGGGGCTTTTGAACCGCTCGGATGCGACATATTTTACATTTTCCGGCAGCTCCGGGACACACTCTAAAAACTCAGACAGGGTTGTTTCCATATGGATAAGCTCCTTTCAATTAGGCTTCACGAACGCCTGTATTGTTAAATTCAGTATCCAGCTCCCAGCTCTCAAAGGTAGCGGAGAAGTCTTCGGTCAGGAATTCAGATTCGGCGTCAAACTTGGCGATAACGGTACTGTCCATGTTGACCCCGTGGAGGATGACCCGCTGCTCCCCGACCGTAGACGTTGGATCACTATTTACAATGACCATGTCAAAGTAAAGGTCCTTCCGCATCCGCTGGTACTCCTGGGCAAAGCGGCGGAACAAGCTATTGTTGTAGTGGACCTTCCCGGTAATTTTATTGGTCGGGGCCCCCTTGCGGTTGCCGCCACCGGGATTCCCTAAAATCGGGGCCTTGGACTTCTTAAAGTCCTGCTTGGCCTCTAGGTTGATAAAGTTGCCCATGTTAAAGCGTCGGCCATCCGGGAAGACGGCAAAACACCGGGCCTCTGTACCGCCAACAAGGTTCTCAACATTGATGACGTCGTTATTTAAAAAAGACGGAATCGCCATTAATTAGCACTCCCTTCCCGTGCGATGTAGATGTCTTGGTAGAGGTAGAGGACGGCCATGTTGGGGATAATCCGCTCCCGGACATGGTAGCTCCGGGGGTCTTGACCCAAATCAACGATGGTGTCCTCAGGCAGGTAGTTTTTAACCGCGCCGACAGCGATCATGCCATTGGTCATGTTATTGACAATATCGTTTTTAAACATAGTCCGGCTGTCGGCATCTGTGCCGGCCTTGCCCAGGTAAAAGCGGGTAAAGATTTTTTGCACGTCGTTGGCCCGCTGGTTCAGGACCCGCATGCACTGGTTATAGCGGAAGTCCTCGCCGTGCTCCGGACTGAAGGTGTGTAGGCTGTTGATGTCCATAAAGACGGTCGGCGTATCGTCCACGTTGATGAACACCAGCCGGCCTTGGGCCTTTAATTCTTTCTGCCTGCTGGCCCCTAGGCCTTCTGTGTCGATGGCGTACTCGCCTAGGTAGGCATGGGCCGTCAGGTCCTTATTGACAGCGCACCCAGCCTCAATTCCGGCCAGGTACCAGGCCAGGGCGTGTTTAGGCGCCCCCGGGTCCGTGACGGTGTTATACAGGTTAATGATATATTCGTCATCGGCCTTTTCCAGATTATGGGCCACCAGCTGGTGGTAAAGGCCCGCTTCCCGGACCGCCTGCTTGGTCCACTCCACGTACAGCTTTTTGGTGGTCTTATCGTCAGAGGCACACAGGAGGACGTCAAACCGGTAACCCTCAAAGGCCGTCAGGGCCTTCTGGTGGTCGGTGCCGGTCGCCGTGCCGCTGGTGCCGCCAGTGAGGGGTAGGGCCTCCGCCTTGGCCAGGTCGCCGCTTTTAAAGGTAACCCAGGCATTTGCCTTAAGGTCTGCTGCCGCCTTGACTGTTTGTCGGTCGACCTCCTGGCCCCGTAGGTAGGTCACCACGTCGAATTTGTCGCCTGTGGCCTCAATGGCCACCGCTAGGAGGTTGCCTACTGTGCCCGGGTAGACAGCCTCGGCTAATTTATTGCTGGCTTTTACCCCTTTACCCAGGCGATATACCAGGACCTTATTAGCTCCGACGAATAACTCCCGCCAGGGCCTTAGCTCACTATCCGTAAAGGCATAGCCCAAGAGTTGGTCCGATTGACGGAGGAAGGTCTCCCGGTCAATCGTAACGACCTTACCCTCGGCGCCCCAGTCCAGCTCTGCGGCGACGGCCACCACGCCCCGGTCCGAGAACACGTTAGGTGTGGAGGGCTCGCTTTCAAATTTAAAATATGCGCCGGGAATTTCTTTGTTTTGGACGGTATATAAACCGCCGCCCCATCCGCTCATATAATTGCTCCTTTCACATATCTGTCTGCTCTTTCTTCATGTATTGGCTCTGCAGGAGCCGCTCGACATACTCAATGTCTTTGTCTTGGTCAAACACGACTGAGTAGCTGACGACCATCTGTGGCACGTTCTCCTCGGTGGTCGTCTGCCGGATATCCCAGCCCCGGTGGAGGTGTCCGTCGGCATCCTGGACGTAGCGTAGGGCCTTGAACAGCTTAGCGTGGACCCCTGCCATCTCCCGGGCCGTCATATCGTCGTCTACATAGTCGACGGCTATGGTCAGCCGGTGCATCCCTTTCTTGTCTAAAAAGGGTGTTGTCGTGATAGGCAGCAAGGACACAAATAGGGCCGGTAGCTTGAGGCCCTCCTCGACGGCCTTACCGTGTATGGGTAGCCCGAAGGCCTCCTCCAGGCTCTCCTGTACCGCTATGATGAGCTTTTCCAGCATCACATCCACCCCTCTTCAATAAACCGTTGGAGCCGCCGGTCCAGGTAGGTCGGGATGGTGGCCTCGACCTCTTTCAGCGACGACTCCAGCATAAACTGCCCGGGCACCCAGCCGATGGTCCGACCGCCCCGGACAATCCTATGCCCCTTTTCTACAAAAATGGCATAAGGCGTGTTGTTAAAAATCACGCTCTTGTAGACTGTACCGGTGTGCCTAGCCGGCTTTTGCTGCCAGTTCCCCTTTAGCGTGCCGCCTTCTATTGGCACGCCCCTAACCCGCCTGTCTTTGCCGACCTGGGTCCGGTCAATGGCCCGCCTCAAGACCTGGCTCCCCAGGCGGTCCACGCAGGATAGCATAAAGGCCTCTGTGGCCTTGGGGTCGCTTATCCGGTCCATATTTTCCAGCCAGCCGGTAAACTCGCTAAAATCGACCCGCCCCGCCATCAGACCACCGCCTCCGGGAGCTCTAGGCCCACCAGTTGGTGGGAGGGCTTAATGGCGATCGGCGAGCAGGCCTTGAACAAAATGCTTTTACCTGCCGCCAGCTGGATGCGCATCCGGCAGCCGGGCGGGATATCTGCCTCCGGTGGCAGGATGACCTGGACGCTTTGGCTCTGCCGGGACACGGTGTCTGATGCCTCGATGCCGGCCCCCTGCCAGTCCAAGTGGCAGGGGTAAGTGTCTGTATCGACCCATACCTCGGCGGTTTCGTGGGTCTTCGGGTCCCGCTGCATCCGGGCAACGATGATGGTGGCCCGGTCCTCGTATAGCTGCTCGACCTGTGCCCGGTGGGCGGCCCAATTAATCATAGGACCGCCTCGGCCACCGGGGGAACCGGCGCAGGCTGTGGACCAGCTTCCGGTAGATGTCGTCAGCCTTGGCCTCGTAGGCCCGGAGCTGGCTCTCCAGCTGCCGACTTTTCTTATCTGGGACTGCGTAGTCCACCTTGGTCGACAGGGCCGTCACGGACTGGACGGTACCGGTTGTACTCTCGGCCTCTTCGGCTAGCGCCCGGGCCCGGGAAAAGGATGCGTCCTGGACCAGCACCTTTAGGGCCAGCCAGCGGGCCAGCCGGAGCTCTGCGTGGGACGGGATATCGGTCCGGTTGCAATCGTACAGGAGGTCAACAATGCCCTCCCAGGCGATGGCCTCGATTTCGTCATCGCTAGGTTCGCAAAAAGTGAGGACCTGGAGCTTGCTTTCCAGCTGCTGGCGGATATAGGGCCGGAGCTTAATGGCTAAATCGCGGGCGTAAGCGTCGATGACGTCGGCCGTCATAGCGCCACCCCATTTGCCTGGGCGATGGACACCAGCATGTCTTTTCTGGCGCTGCCGGGATAGCCCACCCCGGCGGCCTCCAGGCGGGCTTTAATCTCTGCTACGGTCAGCCCCGAATCACTGAGCCCAGATTTGGGCTTTGCTTCGGGACTTTTTGCCGCTTGTACTTCTGCTTTAGCTTTAGCTGCATGGGCGGTCTCCTTTGTAGCCACGATCCGGTAGCCTAGGTCCTGCAGTTCTTCCACTTTAGCGGTGTTGGCGGCGTCAATGGTCTTGACGGCCGCCTCCCACTCCATGACGTATAGGGTCATGTATTGTCACTCCTTATGCCTTGGTGCATGCAAACAGGGCTTTCAGCATGCTCTTTTTGACCCACAAATCGTGGTATTTCCGGTAGTCGATTTTCCAGGCGTGGGCGTTTTGGTAGGTTTCCGGCGTAAACAGGCGGACGGTATCAGTCTTAGATACGGCAATCGGCACGTTTTTCGGGAAGAGCAGCCAGTTGATGTCCTTAGCGTCGCTGGCCGGCTTGAAGCCAAACTTCTCTTGAGCACTGCCTGCACCGGCACCGGTTAAGTACTCGTACTTGTCTTTCATGCGGCCACCGGGGACGATCATAAATTGGATCCCGTCGATGGACCGGATGCCGAGGTTCAAATCTTGGGCGCCGGTGCCAACAATGTTGACCAGCCGTTGGAACTTGTCGCTGTCCTCGATTAAGGCCATGGCCTCACCGGTGATGGCGCAAACAAGCGGTACCTGCTGACCGACATAGTCACGGACGGCTCTGGCATGCTCCCGGACCTTTGCGAAGGCGTTGTCGGCGGTCAGGGCCAGGGCCTCATTGTTGGTGGCCTCTTTGGCCTTTTGGGCGATGGTGGACAGGCGGTAGGCGTCAATCTCGGGGATGACGTGGTTGGTCTGGAAGTCCCGCATAACGTTGGCCGCAGTGGCGATAAAGTTGGTTTCGTTGACATCCATAGCGTCTAGTTGGAAGCTGGCGCCACGGTCTTGGGTCATGGTGTAGGGGGTAAATTCCAGGGTGACGGAACCGACGTTATTAAAGCCCTTGTCCCGGTCGTAGTCGGCCAGGCCGGTGGTGGAGATGGTCGGCAGCTTGATGGTTCGGCCGCCATTGTACTGGACCTGGCCGGCATTGGCTTCCATAAAGCCGGTAACGGCCCCCGCCACGATGTGCTGGTCCAGATTGGTCTGCATTAGAGTCGTAAATTCTAAGGTATTAATTGCCATTTATTCTTCATCCTTTCGTATCTGCCGCTTGGCTTGGGTTAAAAATAGCGGCGATTTCCTGGGCCATGGAGGTTTTGCCTCCGGCGCCATCGCCGCCGGCCGGAGGGACAAAGGGCTTGAAGCCACTGCCCTCGGGCTTAGTCTCTTGCTGCTCATCTGGCTTTTCTTGCGGTGCAAATAGGTAGGGACGATGTTCCTGCATGTGGGCCAGTTGCTTGTCTAGGCCCTCTAGCTTGCCGTCTTTGACCAGGAGAGCCTCCCGGTCCAGGAGCTTTTTCACGATGTCGGCGTCGTAGGCGCCGCTCCCGGTTAGCCCCTTGTCTAGGAGGCTATCAAAGCGGAGATCTTCCAGTTCCTGGACGCTGGCCTTGTATTTTTCCTCCCAGTCGTCAGCGGACTTCTGAATGGCATCAATGTCCATGTCCTTATAGCCCTTGATGGTCTCGGTGGCGTCGACCAGCTGGGCCTGGAGGGTGTCTCTTTCCTTTTTCAGGCTCTCCGCCTTGCCCTGCTCGGCCTTGATGTCTTTACCGTTTTCTGCCATGACTGCATCTATTTGCTCTTGGGTTAGGCCTAACTTTTTCAGGGTGTCTGTATTCATGGGGTCTCCTCTCTCGCCTAGGCTTTTTAGGTCGTCGCCATGACCGGGCGTTCCCGTTTTAGGTCGGGCAACCAATTTTAGGTATAGAAAATAGACCTTTTAACGACTTGTCCAGGTCGGTATGGTATACTATTTCTGTTGTCATTACCCATTCCGGCAACGGAAGGGAGGTGTCATGCATGCTAGAAGTATTGGCTTCTTTAGCTTTCCCTATCATAGCAGGTGTCATTACTCACCTCATCTGCAAATGGCTGGATAAGGAAGAAAGCAAATGACAACCAGCCTAAAGAAAAACCACCGGCTCACCCCCGGTGGTTTTTTGTGCCATACATGCTGGCATTGGCTTCTTTTGACAGGCGGCAAAGGCTCTGTCTTACTTAGATTATACCACATTTTGAAAGGTTATCAAACATATTGTGCTTAACCCTGCACGGGAGATAGTGGATCACCTCAGGTCTTTTTACGTTCAGTCGCCGGGAGGTGTTTGGCGGTCTCTACAAACCGTACCCCGCTGGCGTCAATGATGACAGCGGCCCCGGGGCGTTTTTCCGCTATGATTTCGGCTACCTGTAGGGCTAGGTCCATAAGCCATCCGCTTACTTCTTTCTTGTCCATGGGCTTCTCCTTGGCTAGATAAAGGGCATGATGTCTTTCAAGGCCTTTAAGGTCTCATAGGCCTTTTTCATGAAGCTATTTTCCTGCAGGTAGGCGATACCCGCCGGGGTAATCCGCATATTGTCCAAGCCGCGCAATTGACTGGCATTGCGCTGGCCTAAAATGGGTACTTCGTGTATGGATACTCCTTCAATTAGGCCGTCTTTCAGCAGGTGTTCAAGGATGTACCTATAGTAGTCCGGATCTATTTCCTCCGGATAGGCCTCCAGGCGGATAATGCTTTTATCTACCGGCCTGCCCTTTTTCAGGCAGTCGTACAGGTAGCTAAGTAGGTAGTAGACGATAACGTGGTAGTCATCTTTGGCCATGGCTTGCCTCCTCTTAAAATATATAATATAAATGTATCGAGAAAGGGGGTGAATTTTATGACTAAGATTTATGCGTGCCTACTAGGTGAATGGGTTGATTTAGGAGATGATCCTAGTTGCGTTATGGGGTTGCATAGGGAAGCGCCTTTAGATTGGTGGCGTAACTCAGCAGATGTATATGCGCCCGAAAAACGCGAAGAGGAACACCAATTCAAGGAACTTGATTATGTTCTAATTTACTACAAAGGCGTTACCTATCGCATCAACCCTATTTTCCTCCAAGTCGTTTCAACATCAGAATAAGCTACATCAATAATTGTTGCAGTAATTCTCGCTCATTTTCAAGGTCTCCCAGAGTAACTTGGGGGACCTTACTTGTGTACAAACGTTCTATGGCGCTTGAAAGCCTTGACCACTGCCTGTAATTTAATTTCTCAACCAAGGCCAGAGCCTGCTCCAATTGCTCCTCCGTTAAACCTGAAAGCACTTTCATAAATAATCTCCTTTCAACACAAAAGCCACCCCGGTTGGGTGGCTTTTAATATATTTTTCGGAGTGTATTAGCCCCACTCCTCGCATTGCTTATCCAATTCCAACTGCTTGGCCCACGCTTTTTTTGCCGATTCCGGAGCGTCTTCGGGCAGGTATAGATGCCCTTTATCAGTTATTTTAAGGTAGGGCTTATAAATCTCAGCCAGTCCTTTATAAGGCTTTAATTGCTCTTTAGTCATCAACATGCCTAAACACCTCCTTAAATAATTTATCTAGTCGGGCACTCTGCGTCCCTCCGTCACGTATAAAAAGTGTAAACCATTCTGCATAAGGTTCATTAGTCCGCCAGTTGCTCGATGCATATTCACTTAGAACGTTTACTAATTCCTCTTGCGAGGCTTTCGAGAGTGCCAACAGAATATCTTTTTCTAAATCTTCTTTAGCTTCTATAAGACTATTATACCCCTTGGCATGGCGCTTGTAAAACTTTTCAACGGCTTTCCAGT
>NZ_JBJUVG010000029.1:0-1564 GCF_046097595.1 Peptococcus simiae | reverse complement strand
TGAACTGACCCCCTAAAGTTGGACCAAAAAATCCAACTTTAGGGGGTCTTTGCATGGCAAAATATAGTTTGGAATTTAAAATGAAAGTCGTCGCAGAATATCTTTCCGGCACGATTGGGGTGGATCGATTAGCCAGGAAATATCATTTCAAAACGAGTACGCAGATAAGCACTTGGATTAACGCCTACAAAACTTTAGGCCTAGAAGGCTTAAAACGTTCTCGCAAAAACAAGGCCTACAGTGTAGACTTTAAGTTACAAGCAATCACTATGTATGAAGCCAGCGAGAAATCCTATCAAGATGTGGCGAATGACTTGAGGCTTAATAACCCCAGCCTAATTGCCAGATGGCGCCAAGCGTATCATAAAGAGGGACTGGAAGGACTTGCTCGCAGGCAAGGGAGGCCACCTGTGTCTAAGAAAGACCAAAATAGAAAAACAAAGCAACCACCTTCTGAACCCCTACAGTTCACGGACCTGGAACTGGCCAATAAGCGCATTAGAGAACTTGAATATGAGCTAAAGATGCAAACCATTAAAAATGAATACTTGGAACTGCTGAGGAGCTTGCGGCAACAAAAAGCAATGAAGACAAAGCAAGAGTCATCCACAAGCTCCGAGAACAAGAAAGATTTACCCTAACAGAGATTCTTGCTGCCCTCCATTTCCCCAAATCCACCTACATGTACTGGCAAGCCCAATGGAAGAAGCCGGACCCTGATCAAGACCTAAAAGATGCCATTCTAACCATCCGAGACCACCATCCAAACTATGGCTATCGTCGCATTCATGCAAGCCTTATTAAGGACAGCTGGTCCATCAACCGAAAGAAAGTCCAACGCATCTGCCAAGACCTACAGATCCAAGTCAAAAACTTTGGCCGTAAATATAGAAAATACAATAGCTACAAGGGCGTCATAGGGCGGATTGCTCCCAACCGGGTCAATCGTAGATTTGAGACCCCTATCCCCTATCAAAAGATCACAACAGATACCACTGAATTCAAATACTATGAAGAAGACCCTACCGGTAAGCCTCAAATCAAGAAATTATACCTAGACCCCTTCATGGACTTATATAACCTGGAAATCATCAGCTTTAAGATATCCCGGCAACCAAACGGCACAACAATGCTTGAAGCCTTAAAAGACGCCATAGCAGCCTCAGAAGGCTGCCCCTACCGCCGAACCTTCCATTCGGACCGGGGCTGGGCCTACCAAATGAAGGAGTACCAAGCCTTGTTAAAAGAACACAGGATATTTCAAAGTATGTCTAGAAAAGGGACCTGCTACGACAATGCCCCTATCGAGAATTTCTTTGGCTTAATGAAACAAGAAATGTATTACGGAAAAGTTTATCAAAGCTACGAAGAATTAGAGAGAGCAATTATTGACTATATTGGCTACTACAACGAGGAACGGATAAAAGAGAAGTTAAACTGGCTAAGCCCTCTTGCATATCGTAAAGGGCAGGCGGCCTAAGGGCTAACCTTTAGGCAAATAAAAAGAGAGACAAGCACAAGGGATGTACTTATCTCTCTGGTCCAACTTTTTGGGGTCACTCTA
>NZ_JBJUVG010000028.1:0-2451 GCF_046097595.1 Peptococcus simiae | reverse complement strand
ATATGGAGGAAGCCGCCCACGGTGGGATCGATGATTGGGGTGAAGTCGTAACAAGGTAGCCGTATCGGAAGGTGCGGCTGGATCACCTCCTTTCTAAGGAAAACCCGCAGTAACAAACTTACTGCAAAATATGATTTGCCTTGTTTGGTCTGTTTAGTTTATTAAGCCTAGGAGCAACCGTTCCTAGGCTTTTTTCTTTTTCCCAGCCATTCTCTCTGTAGACCGCCGCATCCACCACCTGGCGGTGGTGGCCGGCTGGTGTCGCTGACGCGACTGCTGACGCACCACCTCCGGTCTCAAGGATTAACCTGTAACGGAGAACCGTTACAAAAATATGATTTACCTTGTTTGGCCTGTTTAGTTTATTAAGCGCATGAGCATCCGCTCATGCGTTTTTTATTTGCCATTATCCGGTTTGTTTCTCTGTAGACCGCCACATCCACCACCTGGCGGGAGGGATCAAGGGGCGGTGCAGGTGGCTAGGTAGGCTGAGGAAAGCGCTGCTGCATTAGGGCTTTTCTCAGATATATAAGTCCTGACTAGGGCTGCTTAAAAAGGGGCAAGAAAAAAGTCGCTAGCAGAGCCAGCGACTTTTTCTTTACTTTACTAGCCTAAGAGCTTAGCAGCTGAGGCCGGGACGTATGTTTTCTGGGTGTTGAAAACGGTCAGGCCATCCAGTTCAACCCGTTTCCCATCAATGATGGCGTAGTTTTTAGAAATCGGGAAGATGATGGTCTTCTTGTCCTTCGTGACGATGACTTCAGGGTTGGCCGGCCGGCTGTTATCGAAGGTGATGGTAGCGCCGGTGTCGGCAAAGGCATCTCGAACGGGGACGTAAAGGTCCTTAGATAAGGCTACCAGGTCAAGGTCGAGCAGGTCAGCCATATAGAGGCCGATTTCATGGTTGAAGACCAGACCGGTGAGGAGTTTGGCTTCCGGTGAACTGGTGTAGCAGTAGAGGGCCACATCGCCACCGACATGGCCATTGGTGGTCCAGCCAATGTGAGACCGGTCGCTGATGACTTTACCGACAGCTCCTTGAACATCCTTGGCGTCGCGGATCAGTTGACGCTCTTCATTGGTTAAGTCATTCAGGCCGTAAGCCTCATTCATGACGGCATCAATATTGGACCGGTCAGCATTGAGACGGAGGGCAACGCCTTGGCCGGTGAGCTTGGCATTTTTGATATACTTGGTAAAGGATTCCAAGGGGGCCTTATCGTAGCCCTTGGAAATGGCCCGCTCACCAAAGGTCATCCCGCCGGTGCCGTGGTCAGCAGCAATGATGATGGTCGTATTGCCGTGACGGTCTGCAAAGTCTTTGGCCACAGCGACAGCCTTATCGAAGGCTAAGAGGTCACTGACGACACCGACCGGGTCATTGGCGTGGGCAGCCCAGTCGACTTCAGACCCTTCAACCATTAAGAAAAAGCCTTTGTCATTTTGGGATAAAAGATCCAGGGCCTTCTGGGTCATTTCTGCTAAAGAGGGTTCCTTGGCAGGGTCGCGATCAATGTCATAGGCCATGGACTTGCCGGCAAACATGCCCCAGAGGGGGCCATTCCCGGCGCTGGCCATCTCTGCCGGCGTGGTGACGTAGGTGTAGCCCTGGTCCTTGATTTCCTTGATCAGGTCTTCCTTGTCGGCCCGGTTTTCAGCCGTCAGGTAGTGGCTGCCGGCGCCGAGGACCACATCCATTTTTTGGTAGACCTGCTGTTCCCCTAAGTCCTCATAGGCATTCCGGTTGGGGTGGTGGGAAGAAAAGTCGGCGGGAGTGGCGTGCTGGATGTTGGAGGTAGAGATAATGCCTGTTGACTTGCCTGCCCGTTTCGCCCCTTCCAGGACAGTGGCCAGCGGTGCCATGGCACGGCTTTCGTCCATGGTTTCAGCGCCGGGCATCCCTGCCTTGGTCGGATAGGTAGCAATGAAGGGGGACTCTGTTTTCTGACCGGTAGACATGGCGGTGCCGGCTGGGGCCGAGTCAGCAATAGGCGTATTGGCATTGTTGGTGCGGACCATACCGGTGAGCATGCTATCCATCGTGAGTGCCTTGCTATCCGTCATCCAACGGGTCGTGGTGACAGCTTCAACGTTCGTTCCGTCAGGAATCATCATGATAACATTGTGGCTGCGACCATAGGTATCCTGGGCAGCCTCAGCAGGGCCGGGCATACCAGGAAAGGTGACGCTGCAAAAGAGAACAGAAGCAGTGAGGGTGGTGGCAAAAAGCTTTTTGATGGTTGACATATGAAACCTCCTTTTCTTTGTTACTTTTATATTAGCAAGGGGAGGTCAAATCAACCGTCGCCTCTGGTAAAAGGTAAGTAAGAATATGCGCCTTCGCCTCGGTCTGGATTTACAATTGGCTATCGAGGTCCCCTATATAAGGATAAGACGCCCGAAAGATAGACCTCCTAGACCCGATGAGCGACGATTGGCATCTTTTTTGAA
>NZ_JBJUVG010000027.1:0-2727 GCF_046097595.1 Peptococcus simiae | reverse complement strand
CTACAAGGCCTTAGAAGCCCCTCGAAAGCCCTTTACAGCAGACCAGCTGCGGATGCTGGAGCTGGTGAATGCCGCCCGGGCAGAGCATGGACTACAGCTTGTTAAGCTCTCTCCGGCCCTCTGTGAAGGGGCTGAGATTAGGGCGAGGGAGGTTGATTTATCTTATGCCGGAGAAAGCGATTACCGCCAGAAAAAAAATAATGGTTGGAATCCACATAGTAGACTGGATGGGAGCGATACGAATACCCTTATGAATGACTTGAACTTGTCTCAATTTAAAAGCTATATACGATTTAATGAAAACCTAGCAACAGCATTTACTACAAATGCTAAATTACAACCATATAGCGAACAAGAAGCATTTAATGATTGGATGAATTCCCCCGGACACCGTGCAAATATTTTAAACCCTAGTAATAAATTTATGGGTCTCGCCTATTCAGCGGGATATAAAGAAAATCAACACTGGGTACAAATTTTTGCGACCTAATCATCTTAGCCTTCCTACAAGAAAGGGACCGGCGAAAACGAGCTGGACAAGCTCCGTAAGCAAAACGCTGTCACCTTAATTAACACCGCCAACGCCACCGGTGAAAACGGTACAGGCGGCGCCACCGACGATAAAGTCAAAGTCCCCCCGGTATTAGTACCGGAAGAGGGAGGGAGTGGTGTACCGGGTAAGCCGGACAGACCGGACGACCAACCCACCCTCGAAAAGACTGCTGAAACCGAGCGTATAGATCTCTCCACCAGAGACGGCGCTAGAAACACCTACACCATTAAGCTAACCAACGATACAGATAAGGTCTGGAAAGATATTAAGGTAACAGACGTCCTAGATACCTCTCGCCTGACCTTCTACCGGGACAGCCTCACCATTAATGGCGTCCCTAAAGCCTGGGGGACAGACTTTAGCTACAAACCCAATGGCAGCTCCATGTTAGATACCCTCACCATCCCGGTAGGCGACATCCAGCCCGGAAAAGCTGCTATTATCCAGTTCAAAGTCCTCCACGCCAACGACGGAGCAGACAAACCCTACGTCAACCAGGCCACAGCAGAAAGCAAGTCCCACGACCCCGTTACCGGAGACGTAACCGTTAGCTTCAATAACCCACAACCCGTCTCTAAGATCCACCACGTCCTGTCTGCCGGATACACAGATGGGACCTGGGGACCCTACGCAACCACAGATAAAAACTTCCTCTCTACCGAAGAAGCAGCCGCCTTTATCGCCCGGTCCATTACCGCCGAAAAAAGGCAAGAACTCATGCAGGGGAGAGACTACGCCAGCAACACCCTTACCTTAAATAACGCCTGGGCGAGTAACCCCGTCCGCTTCATGGTCGGCATTGGCGCCCTCAAACAATACGAACTCCTGCCAACCCCACCCCTAGAGGAAACCAAAGACTACGTCCAGTTCGGCACAGAGAACGCCCAGTTCCGCTTTGTAGCCACCCGTAACCAAATCGGGCGGATGCTCAAAGCCTGCGGCCTCACCGGCCTACCCGGCTACGACTACAGCACAGACAGAACAGGGACCCGTCTCCACCGCCTAGACTTCATTAAAGAACTGGAACAAATCACCGGTAGAGACACCCAACCCAACACCAACGGTCTACCAACCCGGACCTTCTCCGACACTAGAGACCCAGCCGTAACAGAATCCGCCGTATGGCACAACTACGTCCTGGATAACCAAGACAGAGAAGTATGGATTGCAACAGACCTGAATAAAACCGTATCCATCTAAGAAACACCAAGAGCCGAGCATTTGCCCGGCTCTTTTTCTATGCCGCTATCCCTAGCCTCAAATAATCCCTTTGTACTACATGTAGTAATATACATTGTTAGTTGACTATATCTAGTGTGCGTGGTATTATATATCTAACGAATAATCGCTAACCAAGCAAAGGAGGATTACCCATGAAAGGAAGCTTAACTAAAAAAGCAACAGCAGCTGTATTAGCAGTAGCCCTCTTGGCCAGTGCTACCCCTGTACAGGCAGCAGAAAGCCATGCCAGAGACATTACCATTACTGTAGACGGACGGACAATCCCTCAGACTGACCAGAAGGCCTTTATTAAAGACAGCCGGACCATGGTCCCCTTACGGACCGTCATGGAGGGCTTAAATATGGCTGTTGAATGGAACAATGAAAAGCGGTCTATTACTGTAAAAAACCCGGCCAAGGATGAAACCTATACCTTTTATGCAGACAAACCTTTTTTCCTGCGCTACAAGAAAACAGGCACTGACTTTATAAAGCTGGACGTTGCCCCCTATATTACCTCCAGTAACCGGACAGTTATGCCCCTCCGGGCCATTGGCGAGACCTACGGCAAGGTAGACTGGAACAACGATACCAGCACGGTGGTTATTACTAGGACTGATACTAACCCGGTACAGCCTCAAGCACCGGCTGCCCCAGTACAACCGGCACAACCCACCAACCCTGTCCAGCCCAGCGTAACGCCTAGCAAGCCTTCCAGTGAGGTGAATACACCTAGTAACCCCTTTACCCCCCAGGAACAAAAGAGCGCCCTAACAAGCGAAGAATTAGCCTGGTTAAAGGATAGGGCTAAGTCAGGCCCCCAGACCGAAGAAGACCTAGCTAGGTATGAGGCGTTCAAGTTCAGAAAGCCTCTCACTAGCGAAGAAAACGTCCTGTTTAATGCCTTTGCACGGTATGTGCCGGAGTTCAAGAAGAGCCTGTACTACCAGGCC
>NZ_JBJUVG010000026.1:0-2911 GCF_046097595.1 Peptococcus simiae | reverse complement strand
AACTAAAGGTTAAGTAATTAAGGGCATGCGGTGAATGCCTAGGCGCCGGGAGCCGATGAAGGACGCGGTAAGCTGCGAAAAGCTACGTTGAGTCGCAAGCAGACCTTGACACGTAGATATCCGAATAGGAAAACCCTGCCGGAGTTATGTCCGGCAACCTTAAAGCCAATCCATAACTTTAAGGAGGCAACCCGGGGAACTGAAACATCTAAGTACCCGGAGGAAGAGAAAGAAAACTCGATTCCCCCAGTAGCGGCGAGCGAAGCGGGAAGAGCCCAAACCGAAGCAATTCGGGGTATGGACACTCATAAAGATATTAAGACCTAGTTGAATGACTTGGGAAAGTCAGCCATAGAAAGTTAAAGCCTTGTAAGCGAAAGGTTGAGATATCCGGAGTGGATCCGGAGTACCACGAGACACGGGAAATCTCGTGGGAAGGCGGGGGGCCCACCCCCCAAGGCTAAATACTCCCCGGCGACCGATAGTGAACCAGTACCGTGAGGGAAAGGTGAAAAGCACCTCGGAAGAGGAGTGAAATAGAACCTGAAACCGCATGCTTACAAACAGTCACAGCTCCACATGCGAGTAGTGGCGTACTTTTTGTAGAACGGACCGGCGAGTTGCGTTAAGAAGCCAGGTTAAGGAAACGGAGCCATAGCGAAAGCGAGTCTTAATAGGGCGTACGTTTCTTGGCGCAGACCCGAAACCGGGTGATCTACCCATGAGCAGGTTGAAGCGTTAGTAAAATAACGTGGAGGACCGAACCAGGTGTCGTTGAAAAGACATTGGATGACTTGTGGGTAGGGGTGAAATTCCAATCGAACTCGGAGATAGCTGGTTCTCCTCGAAATAGCTTTAGGGCTAGCCTCAAGCCAAGACCTGCGGAGGTAAAGCACTGACTGGATGCGGGGGCTTCACCGCCTACCAAATCTTATCAAACTCAGAATGCCGTAGGGAAATTGCTTGGGAGTCAGACTATGGGGGATAAGCTTCATAGTCAAAAGGGAAAGAACCCAGACCGCCGTCTAAGGTCCCCAAGTTGGTGTTAAGTGGAAAAGGATGTGGAATCGCTCAGACAACCAGGATGTTGGCTTAGAAGCAGCCATCATTAAGAGAGTGCGTAATAGCTCACTGGTCCAGGGGTTCCGCGCCGAAAATGTAACGGGGCTCAAACACCACACCGAAGACGCGGAATGCGTAAGCATTGGTAGAGGAGCAATCCATTGAGGACGAAGCGTGAGCGCAAGCGCACGTGGACCCAATGGAAGAGAGAATGCCGGTATAAGTACACGATAAAAGAGGTGAGAATCCTCTTCGCCGAAAGTCTAAGGATTCCTGGGGAAGGCTCGTCCGCCCAGGGTTAGTCGGGACCTAAGGCAAGGCCGAAAGGCGTAGTCGATGGGAAACAGGTAGATATTCCTGTACCTATCTTATCTAGTGACCATGCAGTGACGCAGAAGGGTAGAGCGAGCGCCCAGTTGGTGAGGCGTTCAAGCGCATAGGGCGACACATAGGCAAATCCGTGTGTCAAAAAGCCTGAGACGTGACGACGAGTGAAACATAGTAACGAAGTCCTTGATCCCCCGCTGCCGAGAAAAGCTGCTAAGGAAGATAAGATAGCCCGTACCGCAAACCGACACAGGTAGACAGGTAGAGAATACTAAGGCGCGCGAGATAACTCTTGTTAAGGAACTCGGCAAAATGAACCCGTAACTTCGGGAGAAGGGTTGCTTTTTCTTGTGAGTATGAACAATACAGAGCGAGAGAGAGCCGCAGAGAAGAGGTCCAGGCGACTGTTTAGCAAAAACACAGGTCATTGCCAAATCGTAAGATGACGTATAATGGCTGACGCCTGCCCGGTGCTGGAAGGTTAAGGGAAAGAGTGCAAGCTTTGAACCGAAGCCCCAGTAAACGGCGGCCGTAACTATAACGGTCCTAAGGTAGCGAAATTCCTTGTCGGGTAAGTTCCGACCCGCACGAAAGGCGTAACGATCTGGACGCTGTCTCAACAAGGGACTCGGTGAAATTGAACTACCGGTAAAGATGCCGGTTACCTACGATAGGACAGAAAGACCCCATGGAGCTTTACTGCACCCTGATATTGGGTTTCGGTTATTTATGTACAGCATAGGTGGGAGACAGAGAAGCGAGGTCGCCAGATTTCGTGGAGTCACCCTTGGGATACCACCCTTAAATAGCTGAAATTCTAACAAGGAACCCTCATCGGGTTATTGGACATTGTCAGGCAGGCAGTTTGACTGGGGCGGTCGCCTCCTAAAGAGTAACGGAGGCGCTCAAAGGTTCCCTCAGAACGGATGGAAATCGTTCATAGAGTGTAAAGGCAGAAGGGAGCTTGACTGCGAGAGCAACAACTCGAGCAGGAAGGAAACTTGGACTTAGTGATCCGGCGGTTGCGAGTGGAAGTGCCGTCGCTCAACGGATAAAAGCTACCCTGGGGATAACAGGCTTATCTCCCCCAAGAGTTCACATCGACGGGGAGGTTTGGCACCTCGATGTCGGCTCATCGCATCCTGGGGCTGTAGTAGGTCCCAAGGGTTGGGCTGTTCGCCCATTAAAGCGGTACGCGAGCTGGGTTCAGAACGTCGTGAGACAGTTCGGTCCCTATCCATCGTAGGCGTAGGATATTTGAGAGGCACTGACCCTAGTACGAGAGGACCGGGTTGGACACACCGCTGGTTAACCGGTTGTCGTGCCAACGGCATAGCCGGGTAGCTAAGTGTGGCCATGATAAACGCTGAAAGCATCTAAGCGTGAAGCAGACCTCAAGATGAGATATCCCACTATATAATAGATAAGACCCCAGAGAGACGAACTGGTAGATAGGTCGGGCGTGTAAGAGTAGTAATACTTTGAGCGGACCGATACTAATAGGTCGAAGACTTAACCGAAA
>NZ_JBJUVG010000025.1:0-3193 GCF_046097595.1 Peptococcus simiae | reverse complement strand
GAGCGGTATCATTGCCGGTTCTGAAGGCAAGTTCCGTCCTGACGAACCTATCACCCGGGCTGAATTAGCCGGCTTGGCCACTCGCTTTAACCCTGAAAAGTTTGGTGGTAAAAAAGATGATGGCGCCTTTGCAGACGTTTCTACCGGTCAATGGTACTCCAGTGCCGTTGCTCTTGCGGCTGCCAATAAATGGGTAAGCGGTTATCCGGACGGTACCTTTAAACCGAATAACTACATTACCCGGACTGAAACCATGTCTATCATTAACCGAGTTTTAGATCGCCAAATGACTACGGAAAAACTCCGGGAGTTAGGTGTGAAGAACCCGTATACGGACATCAAAGAAGATGACTGGTACTACGCAGATGCCCTTGAAGCAACCATCAACCACAAAAAAGAACGTGGCAAATGGCATGGCTTCGACTACAATGATGGCAAATATAATGTCATTATTGAGAAATATGTAGATACTGAAGGCAACGTTATCCAAAAGAAAAAAGTCAGTGATGGCAAAGAAGTAAAATCGCCTAAAGACATTGTTGGCTTTAACTATGTTGGTTACGTTAAGGTTCTCACCTATGTATACGAAAAGGGTACTCCAGTACCTAGCGTGAGCAAGACCTCTGAAGCAGAAGGTAAAGACGCTAAGGTCTTCACCCCCGGTGATGAAGTCACCTACACCATTAAGGTGCAGAATGACAAAAAAGCGACCAGCCCTATTGAAAACGCCAAGATCTATGACCCGGTTCCTAAGTACATGACCCTTGTAGACGGTTCCGTTACGGTCAATGGCAAAAGCAAAGACTACAAAACAACTGATTACATGGTCAGCGAAAAAGGGAACTTTGTCCTAGCTGAGGCTGTCAAAACCGGTCAAAAGCAGCTTGAAATTGCCCTTGGTGATGTAAAAGCCGGGGAAAGCAAAACTATCCAATTTAAGGCTAAAATCGACAAAGATGCCTTCAATAAAGAAATCAAAAACATTGCTGTTTTAACCGGTGACAATATCGTTGACTTAAAGAGTTCTAACCAGTTAGATCCTAACTTAAACGAAAACGATGATCCGAACAAGGATCCAAACAAGCCGCTGCCGAAACGTAACGATTCTATCCCCCCCGGCATTGAAACCGGCGACAAGGGCTTTGTCGTACAAGAAGGCAAGGCATATCTGAACATGGATAAAGTCGTTGACAAAAAAGAAGCCGAAGTTGGCGATACCCTTAAATACACCATCAAGGTGGATGCAGATAAAACGTCTAAAACCCGGGCTAAAAATGTGGTTGTCACTGACACCATCCCCATGGGCTTAGAATTTAAGCCCGGGACCCTTCAGGTGGACGGCAAGTTCTTTAGTGACATTGAATACAATGCCGACAGCCGAGAATTAAAAGTTCCTGTAGGCGACATTGAGATTGAAAAATCTAAGACGGTTTCTTTCGATGCTGAAGTCACTAAAGATGCTTTCGACATGGAACTTAGAAACGTAGCTGTCGGTAAAGGGACCAACACTGATCCCAAGAAGAGCAAAGAGGACACTGCCATTACCAAGGTGAAAGATGGTAAGGCCTACCTCGACATCACCAAGGAAGTAGATAAGAAAGAAGCCAAGGTAGGGGACACGCTCACCTACACCGTCAAGGTCAAGACAGATGGCAAGTCTAAGAATGACGCCAAGGGCGTTGTTGTAACAGACCCCATTGATCCGGCCTTAGACTTTGCAGGCTCTGTCACTGTAGATGGCAAGGGCCATAGCGACTTCTCCTATGATGAAGAAGCCCGGCTCCTTACCGTTAACCTTGGTGATGTGAAGATTGACCAGACCAAAAAGGTTGTCTTCAAGGTCACTGTTAATAAGACCGGGTATGGTAAGGAAGTAGAAAATATTGCTTCCGCAGAAGGGACCAATGCCGAGCGGGTCTCAAGCGGCTCTAAGGTTTCCAAGATTGCAGAAGGTAAAGCTAACCTCTCTATCCAGAAGACAGCCGACAAAACCGAAGTCAAGGTGGGGGATAATTTAGACTACACCATTACCGTTGCTAATGACGCCAACGCCGAAGTAGCAGCCAATAATGTAAAAGTCACAGATCCTATCCCTCAAGGCCTTGAATGGGGCGGTATTGCCACCATTGCTAAGACAGACGCCCAAGGGAAAAGCGAACCTGGCGTAAGTGCCAAGTACGTGTATAACATGAAAACAGGCGTTGTTGAGGTCTTAGTAGGCAGCCTCCTACCCGGTGAAAAAGCAGAAATCGTTTTGCGCACCGTGGTTAAAGAAGCCGCTCAAGGCAAGACCATCTACAACAAGGCAACCGGTACTGCTGACAATGCCAACCCCAAGGAAGCAGAGGTCAACCGGCCTACTGTAGTAGAAAAGGGCAAGGCTGACGGTAGAGTAGGGGCCAAGTCCGTTAATAAGAGCCAAGCCAAGGTAGGAGATACCCTCTCTTATGAAATCGAAGTAGCCAACAGCCCAAGTGCCACCGCCGACTGGGAAGACGTAACCATTACCGACCCTATTCCGGAAGAACTTGAATACATTGGCCACCTCGAAAAGAACGGCAGAGGGTCCAACGACGGCTCCTTTGACAGCAAGACCAATACCCTAACCCTAAAACCTGAAGCCCTCAAGCCCGGCGAAAAAGCTGTCTACAAATTTGACGTCAAAGTCAAAGAGGCAGCAGAAGGGAAAACCATCGTCAACGTAGCCGTCCTTAAAACCCCCGGTGAACCTGACCGGAACCTACCCTCTACCCCGGTAGTCGTACCAGAAGGCAAAGCAGGCCCTTATGTACTCAAGACCCACGACCAGGATAAGGTCGGAGACCTTGAATACCTCACCTACACTGTAGAAGTAGGTAACCGATCCAAGAACGCCACCTGGAAAAACGTTACCCTCGTAGATACCCTGCCTTCCGAAGTCCAACTCATTGGCCAGCCCACCCTACACGGGAAAACAGATGGTGAAGGTCTAGCCATGGTTAGTGGCAGCACAGTGACCCAGCCCATTGGGGACATTGCCCCCGGTGAAAGCGTCAAGGTCACCTACACCGTACAGGTGAAGAAGGGGACTGCCAAGGAAATCACCTACAAAAAGGGTGCCAGCGAAAGCGAGCTGGATAAACTCCGCAAGCAACACGCCGTAACCCTTACGAACACCGCCAACGCCACCGGTGAAAACGGTACAGGCGGTGCC
>NZ_JBJUVG010000024.1:0-4132 GCF_046097595.1 Peptococcus simiae | reverse complement strand
CCGTTTGCGACAGCTTGTATATAATACCACGGTCCCCAAGGACTGTCAACTGTTTTTTTAGTCTTTTTTGCTTTTTTTGTAAAAAAAGCCTATCGCCGAGCGATAGGCTGGTTAGCTATAGGATTAGTTGGCCTTGCTGAAGATGACATCGGTGGTCAAGCCTTCATTATCGGCGGTGGTGGTGATCTTAAAGCCCAGGCCTTCTGCGGCAAAGCGGACGGGGACAATGGTCCGACCACCTGAGGACAGGTAGGGGGCAACGTCCATGGTCTTGGTCTTGCCGTTATCGGTGAAGGTCTTTTCGCCGATGGTCATGACGACGGTCTTGTCGGCCATCTGGATATGGATGGTCTGGTCGGCGGCCTTGTAGTCCACCTTGGCGCCGAAGGCTTCAGCCAGGGCCCGCAGGGGGACGAAGGTCCGGTTATCCTGAATGAAGGGGGCGGTGTCCATGGCCTTTTGCTCATTGCCGATGACCAGGGACTTTAAGCCGATGGTCATGCGGACCTGGTTGGCGGCCAGGCCCGATTTCCCCACCATAATCTGGAAGGGGTAGCGTTCCAGGACCTTGCCGGCGGTATCGAAGGCCCGGAGTTCCAGGTCGACGGTGCCTTCCCGGTCAGCCTTGAACTTGAGCTGGCCCTTGCCGGAGGCTAAAAAACCTGCCGGATCGGCAACGGAGGCGGTGACCCTGGCGGCGGCGTTTTCCTTATGGATAACGGCGACGCCCAGGGCCTTGGCCCGGCTGTCGGTTTGCTTTAAGGCAATGTCAATGCTTTCAGCCTTGTCCTTGTCGACCTGGGTCCGGGCCAAGCTGAAGTTGCCCGGGGTGGCCGGGCTAGGGCTTTCCGGCGTGGACGGGGTCGGGGTTTCGCTGGCACTGCTGCGGATGACCAGGCGCTTGTCGATATTCTGGTCCCCATACATGATCCGCAGGGTGACGATGCTCCCTTCCGGGGCATCCTGGGCAACGGTGAAGCCGCCCTTGATGAAGCTGCCGGCCACAATGGGGCCGCTGTAGCTATAGACGGCGTCATCAGAGACATCGGTCATCCGGCCCTGGTCATTGAGGTAGATCCGAGGCTTAACGGTGCTGCCGGGCTTGACTTCCGAGGGGTAGACCGCTGTCAGCTGGCCGCTGGCCGGCGCAGGGGCCGGGGCGGCGGTCACCTTGGCATCGGCAGACAGGAAGTGGTTGCCTGCCCCGGCCATCCGGACCTTGACCAGGTCGCCATCAGCGGCTGCCCGGGGCAGGGCCAGCTGGAGGGACCCACGGGCGGCAGCGTCTGCAGACAGCTGACCGGCCAGGTACTGGTCGCCCAGGTAGACATGGTACCAGTCGCCGGCCTTGGCGCCCTTGTATTGGAGGGTGAGGTCGCTGGACCCGGCCCTTACCTGGCCCAGGCTCAAGTCATCTGCCGCCAGGCCCACTTGGGGCAGGCTGGTGACCGCTAAAGCCCCGGCACACAGTAATGCGATTCCTTGTTTTTTCATATGTCCTCCTCGACGCTTCTGCGTCAAAACCTCTAGCGCGTAATATGCACAATGCGGTCTTTGCCATTACGGCTGGCTTCTACGCTAAAGCCCATGGCTTCAGTGATAAAGCGAACCGGGACCATGGTATGGCCATCCTCAGATACATAGGGGGCCACGTCCATAAAGGCCACCTGGCCATTTTTGTGATAATAGGTCATATCAACGGTCATGACCAGGGTCTGGTCTTTTTGGCTGACGGTAATAATCCGTGTGGCCGCATCATAATCAACTTGAAAACCGAAGGCTTCCGCCGTTGCCCGCAGGGGAATAAAGGTCCGGCCGGCGCTAACCCGGGGGGCCTTGGGCAGGGTGAGGCGGTTGCCGTTTAATTGGGCTTCAGTTTTGCCCATAAATAAAGTCACCACAGTGCCGGCCTGGACCGGCTCCTCTGCCCGGGCCGGGCTGGCTGCCAAAAGGCTACCGGCCACCAGGACGGTGCAAAGGACTGCGCTGATCTGTTTTTTGAATGTTTTTTTGACTGATGTGATGTTCATATTTTTTCTCCATCGCTCCTCTCAACAGTTGCTATGATAGCTTAATACGAGAAGAGATGGGCGTCAAGCCGGTAACAATATTATGTAAAAAAGCTTTACAATTGACTTTTTTTGTTACCGAATGGTCAAAAATCCATTTTTTATAGCTGATTGGCAACAAAGCACTGGGCTTTTCGATGGACTCAGCCCGGCGACGAGTAACAATTTGGTAACGTTCTCCACTGAGGGCCCCTGCCTATAAAGATACGCCATCCGGCGGCAAAGGGCAAGGCTCAGAAAAAGCCTGCCGGCAGGCAGGCTGGTGTCGCTTATTCTTTTTCAGCCTGCATTTCCATCCGGCGGCCAATCCCGTACCAGAGCCAATAGGAATTGACGATAAACTGCCAAATCACCCAGAGAACCACCAGACAGGCAATGATGAATTCCAGGCCACCCACCAGGGTGAGCCCCTTGTAAATAATAGAGCTTAGGGCGAAATAGTTATCCCGGAAGACAAAGAGGAACATGGTGGAAATCCCCATGGGGAAGGTGAAGCTGGCAAAGGTTACACAGAAGGGCAGGATGGAAAAAATCCGGATATTGCTGTAGAACCAGAAGAGGAAGCCCTGGCTCAGGGCAAAGAGGGCCAGGCCTGCAATAAAGGGCACCTGGGGAAAGGCGGCGTTCAGGCCCAGGTAGACCACACTGGGGGCCGCGCACATAATGGCCTTGGTGGGCTGGAGCTTGTAGTGGAGCTCGTCATGGCCCAGGACCCGGATAAACATAAAGGGGGTCATGATGGTATAGGCGCAGATGGCATAGATGGCCACGACCAGGGCCAGGCGGTTAAAGTCCATCTGCATGCCGGTGATGGCTGCTACCCCAATCCCGACAAAAATCAGGTACCAGACCGGGGTCAGGGCCAGAAAGGCAAAGTTCTTCCGGACATACTGCTGGAGGAAGAGGGTAATCAGGACCAGGTTACAGGCAAAGGCCACTGTCCAAATGGCGTGGGCCAGGGGCGCATCCAGCTTTAGGAGCTGGACACACATAAAGTAGACGCTCATGATCCCCGTTTGGTAGGCCGCCATCCCGGCCGGGGAAGTCAGCTCCTTCATAAAGGTCCCGGGCAGGTAGAGGGCCCGGAGAAAAACCGCCAGGATAATAAAGGCCGTAAAAATGGCCGAGGGCACCCGCCAATCGGCCAGGCCCAGGTAATTGATGGCATTGGTCATACTGGCCACCCCCAGACAGATGGTCATCCACTGGATATAGGCCCGCCGTAAAAATTCTTGGAAATGGTCTGCCAGGCGGATTTTTGCCGGCCTTCCCTGCTCTTCCTTCAAGGGATCACTCCTTATCAATGAACGTTTTTTAGCCGCAACAAAACCGACCCTGCCGAGGCAAGGCCGGTTCCTTTTATATTTTAGTAGTTCTTGAAAATGACGCTGGCGGTGGTGCCATCGTTATTTTGGGTGGTGCTGACTTTAAAGCCCATGGCTTCTGCTGCAAAACGGACCGGAATCATGGTCCGGCCGGCAGAGGCCTGGATATAGGGGGCCACGTCCATGGCCTTGGTTTGCCCGTTGACGGTGTAGTTCTTGTTACCGATAGGCATAACGATTGTATTGCCGTCTAAGCGGATGGTCACCCGGTAGTCTTTTTGATCAAAGTCCACCTTGGCCCCAAAGGCTTCGGCCACTGCCCGCAGGGGGACAAAGGTCCGGTTGCTTTGGATGATAGCCGGGGCATCAATGGTTTTTTTCTGGCCATTGATGAGCATGTCGACGGAATTGATGTTCATGATGACACCGGTTTTACCGCGGGGGACGCCGGGCACATTCCAGGGCTTATCAGACCCGGACTGGTCCACAACGGTCAGGGTTTGGGTATCGGTCCGGCCACCGGCTACAGCGGTGACGACCACTTTTTCGCCAACATACTTGTCATCATTCTTGATGGTAAAGCCACCCTTGGCCCGACCGGCGGTTTCCAGGGCGTTCCCGGTATAGGTAAAGACAGCGGTCGCGGATACGTCCATGGTTTCCCCGTCTTTATTTTTCAGGTAGACCTTGGGTTGGACGGTTTCGCCCACTTTAACCTTGCTGGAAGGGTATTCCAGA
>NZ_JBJUVG010000023.1:0-10229 GCF_046097595.1 Peptococcus simiae | reverse complement strand
GATGAACTTGGTATCTTTCAAAGCGTTTTCTAAGGCTTTCCGTTCTTCTTTGCTAGCGGGCTTACTTTCCGGTTTCTTCGGCTGGGCCGGTTTATCCGGCTTACTTGGCCGGGCAGGCTTCGCTGAACCGCCTGAATGGCCGGACCCGCCAATGGTTACTGTCCCGTTTTTTTTATTCTCGGATTGGTCCGGTTTTTTATCCGGTGCCTTTGTTTCTACGGATTTGCCGTCTTGAACAACTTTAATCTCCTTGGGGGCGACAACCGGCTTGGTTAGTTTAACCTGGTCAAGGGTTACGGTATCATTGCCTTTTTCAGCCTTGGCGGAAACCGTGAGCTGACCGCTAATGGTCGTATTTTTCAGAGTCACGCCCGGCACTTGGACATCTACATTATTAACTTCACCCAGACTGTAGGTCCCGGGGACGCTTAAGGCCGGGTTTTTATTGAGGCTCCGGTCCAGCCAGAGGATATTATCGGCCCGTTTACTGGACAGGGTCAGGCTTTCCGTTAAATCCGCCTGGCTAAAAATCCCATTGGCAATGGCCTGTTTAACAGCCTCCGCGGCCCAGGGGGAAGCTTTAAGGTTTTCCGGCACTTGAACGTTTTTAGTGGACTGGTTGGGTAAGGGAGACAGCCGCAAAGCAACGGCAATGGCCTGCTCGGCGGTCACCTGACCATTAGGAGCAAAGGTATCCGGCCCCATCCCAACCAGGTAGCCGGCCTGGACGGCCCGGGCCACCTCTGTAGCATACCAATCATCCGTTTTAACATCTTTAAACCGGCTGATATCTGCTGTCTTCGTAAAGCCCTTGACCCGGTTGATAAAGGCGGCTAATTCCGCCCGGGTGATAGACTGGTCAGGGTTCACTTGTCCCTGGTCATCACCCTTGACTTTACCTTCTTGAATCCAACGCTGCAAGAGGGCTTCATGTTTATGGCCCTTAATATCCTTATAAACACCTTGACTGATTGCTGCACTGGCTGCTTGGGCCGGTGAGGTTAAAGGAGCGAATGGCATAGAGCTAACCATTAAACTGGCTGCCAAAACGCCGGCACAAAGTTTTTTGTTTTTCATTCAGGACCTCACTTTCATTTTCTTCTAAAGGATAAAAAATGCCGTAAAGCTAGAGTGGAATTACGGCATTTTTAGTTATCAAGTTTCAATACCAAGCACAAACTTATTTGAATTGGGCTTCAAATCGATCAAAGGCATCCAAGATGGCATTTTTAGCTGCGTTAGAGCTAATGGTCGCCCCGGAAGTGGTGTCAACATTTTTGTCAGTACGATCTTCATCGTCAAATTCTGTTTTCATACTTTGAAAATCTGCCTTGGTTTTAATGTTTTTTGCTTTGATAATCTCATCAAAGCTTTTAATTTCCGGATCTTTCGGATCCCCATAAATCATCGGGTCCCAATACTCTTGGTTTCCGGCAAAAGAGGCCTCGTATTCTTTCCTATTTTCCACAATATCAAAAGTATAGGCGGTCACTTGATCGAGAGTCGCTATCCCGTTCTCATTTAAGGGATCAACATCTTTATTAGCTGACGCCGGTGCGAGATCGTACGCTACAACCTCATGCTTATCATTAAAGGTTACTGTTGCTATAACATAGTAGCTGTCTGCTTTTTTCTTCCAGCTCTTTAATTTTTTGACATGCGCCATCCCTTGAACCGTATAGTTGATTTTCTTCCCAACCTTCAGTTCAAAGGGCAGGTTTAAGTCTTCATACTCATTACTTTGGATGGACAGGGTATACTGGCCGGCATCGGCTTCAGTGAGGTTTTTCAGGGTCAAGGTGTGGTTTGCTAAATCCAGAGCATATTGGTCCGGCTTAAGGACCTTTTCACCCATCTTGACTTCTGAGCCGACAACCGTCCGGGTTTCAACTTCAGTGGGCAGGGTCACCACCGTTTCACCGCCATTCAGGATATCTGTAGGCGCAATGGCCGGATAGTTGCTGTTTGGTTTCTTAGCCTCTTCTTCCGGTTCAGCTTCTGCTTCACTAATAGCCGCACTTAGTTCACTAGAGGCGGCCTGCAATTCTTCCCGGTTTTTTCTGGAATCGGCCAAGGCCGCCTTAGCTGCATCAATAGCCGATTTCAGCCGTTTATGGCTGGGGTGGGTGGCTAAAACTTCCTCAGCATGAGGCAGGTCTTTCTTCATGTTGGACCGAGCTAACAACTTATCGCTATTGTAAAAGGCCAGCTGCAGGGCCATGGGGTTGAAAGTAGTTGCCTCTTGAGCCTCTTTCACTTTTTGCTGAACGACCTTTATTTCTTGTTTAAAGTCCTGGTCTTGGTTTTCTTCATCGTCCAGTTCTTCCTGCCACATGTCAATGACATCCAGTGCAGCACCGAGCATCTTTCGTTTAAAGACCTCTGCTGCTTCAGCCAGTGCCTCTTTTTCAGCCTGGAGTTCTGCCAGGCCGGAGTGGTCATCAGCCAAAACTTTTTTAGCCTGGTCTAAGGCCTTTTTCAGAGGTTCACGTTTATCCTTATCAAAGGGACCGGAGAATTTTTCACCGGCAAACCAGGCCTCTACCTTATCAATTTCTGCCTTTAAGGCTTCCTGTTCCGCGGACATCTTACCGGCTTCACCGGCATTATCGGAAATGGCCTTAAACATGTAGGTATAGGTATCATAGTAGTCAAAATGCTTCCGCTTATCGGTTTGCAGAGCATCCTTTCCGTACACAATTCCTACAGCCTTTTGTGAAGTATCCGGCACTTCAAAAGCCTTATCCGGAGTCCCTTGGAGGATATAGTCTTGGCCATTTTTATCGGTCAAAATCACCCGGACTTCGATTTTTTTGCCGACGATTTTATCAAACTTGGACTTGGGCACCGGCATCACAAACTTAAAGGCATCGAAGCCCTCTTTTGGCGTATAGAGGTTTTCCCATTGCTCTGTCCCGACAATCCGATACTGGAATTCCTTTTGCTTGAGTTTTTGCGTTTCACTAATCAGGACCAGGAGTTCTTTCTTAACCCCTGACGACACATGGACAAGGTTCAGTTGCAAACCTCTGCCCAGAACGTTACCGACATTTTCTTCGGTTAGAGCCATTCCATCGGAGACTTCTTTGCCGTCATTCTTCCGTTCAACCCGGATGCCTTTTTTGGCAAAATCAGCCCCCTGGATGGTTTCTGTTTTGCCGCCCCTTTTTTTCAGGACAACAGAAAAGTCCTTGAAGTTGAGGGGGTCACCGGTATTATAACCGGAGGCCTTGTCCTTACCGGCATGGCGGTCAAACTGAACACGGTCGCCCTTGATATCCATCCCCAAAACATCATTCTTGGGGTTGGCCTTGTTTAAGGCATCAATAATGGCATTGGCGGTCCCGTGAGCTGTCCAGGTGGCGCCGGAGGCAACGTCAATCCGCTCGTAACCGGCTGCTTTGAGCTTCGTACGAACTTTTTTGCCAATGGCATCGTAAGCCTGGATGTGACTTTGATAAATTTCATCCATCCCACGAGGGGCCCCTTCTTCGGTACCGAAGAAGTGTTTCATGGCCTCCTTGTAGGCCTCATCGGTATGCCCCTTCTCGCCGGCCCGGTTATACATGGCCTTGGTTAAGTTAAGTTTAGCATTCAGCTGGGCTGCGAGACTTTGTGGATCTTGTTTATCAATGACGGTCTTAATAAGATTTTTGAACCCTTTTTCTTCATAGGTGCCGCCGTCATCAATCTGGCCATCTCCGGCCTTATCGACAGCGACAATCTTACCCCCCTTAACGGTGACTTTCACGTAAAGGTTTTTCTGGTAGCCGAGGGCAAAGCCATCGTATACCCCATCCACATAGCCCCGGTCATTATCCAGAGCCTTAATTTCAGCAATGGGTTTGACCGTTAGGCCGCTGTAGTCATCCAGCTTTTCCTTAACATTAATGGTGATGTCTTGTTTTTTCGTACTCTTGTCAGCAAAAACAAGGGTAGCTGTTACCGTTTGAGTGCCGGGTTTGGTGAATTGATAACTGACCGGGTCGGTAATTTTCGCCCCCTTAGGAAACTCTTTGAAGGCCTTTTCCAGGTCTGTGTTCGTAATCGGCCGGTTTAAGAGCCAGTCCATAATCCGGGGTAACTCATTATAGGTTTCTGCCTGAGGCTTCTTGGGCTTGTTCGTTTCTTCTTTCGGTTTAGACGAACCGGAACTATGGCCGGAAGAGCCGCCTATGGTAACGGTACCCTTGCTTTTCTTATCATCGTCCTTGGCTTTATCGACCGGCTCTTGGGTGGTCAGGCGGGTCCCATCCTGGGTAACCTTCACGCTGGAGGGTGCAATAACTTTATTGGCTAATTTAACCTTCTCCAGCTGTAAGGAGACAGGTGCCTCTTGGCCCGCATCTTTTTTAGCGGTGACGGTCAAGATGCCTTTAACTTCCCCGTCCTTGAGAGTAATACCGGTAGTTTGAACATCCACATCGTTAACGCTACCTAACGTATACGTCCCGGGCACACTTAAAGCAATATTTTTATTCAGGGCCCGGTCTAAGATAAGAATGTTGTTGGCCCGTTTTTCAGGCTGGACTAAGCCTGCCTGCACTTCTGTTAAGGTGAAAATCCCATTGGCAATGGCCTGGCGAATGGCCTCTTTCGCCCAGGGAGAAGCCTTAATATCTTCGGGCACTTGTACGTCTTTAAGAGATTGATTGGGCACTGCCGACAGGCGTAGAGCCACAGCAACGGCCTGCTCTGTCGTCACAGGACCATTAGGGCCAAAGGTATCTGGGCCCATGCCAACCAGGTAGCCGGCTTTCACGGCCCGGGCAATTTCCTGGGCATACCAGTCATTCGGATTAACATCTTTAAAGTGGCTGATGTCTGCCATTTCCGTGTAGCCCTTCACCCGGTTAATAAAGCTGGCCAGTTCAGCCCGGGTAATGCTGGCGTTAGGATTGACCTGGCCATGGTCATCCCCTTTCAACTTGCCTTCTTCAATCCAGCGTTGCAAAAGTTTTTCATGTTTATGGCCCTTAATATCGCCATACTTCATTTGGACGGCAGCCTGGTCAGCTGCTTGAGCCGGATGAGCTAAAACAGTAACGGGGAAAGAACTGACTAGCAGGCTGGCAGCCAAGACGCCGGCACAGATTTTTTTCTTTTTCAAGGTATTCTTCCTTTCTAGTTCGGAAAAGATCCATGTGAAACCACAAATAACTAATTAGTTTCGTTAGCTAACCTTAATAAAACTTTTTAGTTAGGTTAATCTAACTAGTTTTATGTAATTATATTGTTACATTCTTATTTCGTCAACCGCTAATAAAAAGTTTAAATAATCAATCTTTAAGAACCATTTCAAGGGTAAATGCCTATCCTTAGGTAAAAAAATAAGATAAATGACTGTTTGAAAAATGGGAATGCCTAACCCTCTTTAAAAAATCTTAATAAAAAAAGTCGGACAAGATGTCCGACTAAAAAGCAATCCCCTAATCGTTAACCAAGGATTAGGGGATTGGCTATTTACTTTTATCTGTTATCTTCCAGGTCGTCTGGGCGATAATGAATTTCAAAGTCTTGGGCCTTCATGGCATCCAGAGATTTTTGTATATCGCTGCGCCCTTCTTGGATGACCTCGTAGTAGACGGTGAGCTGGTTTTCCAGTTTGCTCATGATGTCATGGGCATAGTTAAAGGCCCCTTCATAGATGTCATGAGCCTGCTGGCGGGCATCATTGACGATGGCCTCCCCTTCGCTGGTGGCCATTTGGGTGATTTCATGCTGTTCGACCAAGGCACGCGCCCGGTCTTTGGCTTCCGCTATAATGCGATCCTGCTCCTCTTGGGCAGCGGCAATAATGCGCTCCTCATCGCGTTTGACCCATTGGGCGTCTTGAATCGCTGTGGGCATATTCGTCCGTAGACCATCAATGACGGCAAACAAGTCCTCTTGCTCTAAAATGACTTGTTCTTTATTTAAGATGGGCTGCTTAGCGTTTTTGACCATGTCCTCCAGCTGATCAATGAGGTCCAAAATTTCCATGGGCGATACCTCCTGAGTTATTTGTTGTGTATGAGATAGGTAATCCTTGTATCTCCGTACGATTTCTGCTTATATATTAAGAATACCCTATCGTTAAGGGAAAATAAAGCCTTTTTTGCGCTTTCTGCAACAATTAGGCCGTCTTTTGCTAAAAAATGTCCATGATTGATGATATCCAACACGGATTCATATAGGTTGGCCCGGTAGGGCGGGTCGAGGAAGATTAAATCGAAGGGGCCTTTGATCCGGCCGGACTTGAGCTGGGCCAGGACATCACCGGCAACCACTTGGGCCCGGTCCCCTTCACCGGCTCGAGCAATGTTGTGCTCTAAAACAACTCGGGCAGCCTTACTCTGCTCACAAAAGACGACGGATTCCGCCCCTCGGGACAGGGCTTCCAAGCCCATGGCCCCGGTGCCGGCGAAGGCATCCAGGACGCGGGCGCCGGGTAGGCGGAACTGGATACTGCTAAAAATAGCCTCCCGGACCCGGTCAGCTGTCGGCCGGGTTTCCAAGCCTTTGGGGGCCTGCAAGCTAAGACCCCGGTGTTTACCTGCTACGATTCTCATACTTCCTCCTAGGACATCATCCGCCGGCGCATATCGTTCATGTAGGCTGTGAGCAAGGGGGGCACCTCATCCCGGGCTTGGACTGCTTTGGCCAGGTCGCGAGCGACTAGGACCAGGGCCTGGTCTCGGACCGGGTCAGCCAAGCGGAAGACCCCCTGGCCGCTTTGCCGCAGGCCCAGGAGCTCCCCGGGCCCCCGCTGGGCCAAGTCGGCTTCAGCAATCTCAAAGCCATCTGACGTCCGGCTCATCAATTCTAACCGGGCCCGGGCTTCGGGGCCCCGGTTATCGCTAACCAAAAAGCAGTAGCTTTGGCTGCTGCCCCGGCCCACCCGACCCCGCAACTGGTGCAATTGGGCCAGACCAAATCGGTCGGCATTTTCGATGACCATAATGGTCGCTTCCGGCACATTCACCCCTACTTCAATGACGGTGGTGGAAACGACCATCTGCAGCTGGCCGGCGGCAAAATCAGCCATGACTGCAGCCTTGTCTGTGGCCTTCATCCGGCCATGGAGAAGGCCTATGGAAAAGTCCGGAAAGACGGTCTCAGCCAGGTGGCTATAAAGGCTTTCAGCATTTTGCAAGTCCAGTTTTTCACTCTCTTCGACCAGGGGGCAAACCATATAGACCCGCTCGCCGGCTACCATATGGGTCCGCAAAAAATCATAAAGGCCCTCCCGCTTATGGCTCCCCATAACATAAGTTTTGATTGGCTGGCGGCCGGGCGGCATCGACTGAATCAGGGTCAAGTCCAAGTCTCCATAGACCGTTAGGGCTAAAGACCGGGGAATTGGCGTAGCTGTCATGACCAAAAGGTCCGGGTGGAGCCCTTTTTCAGTCAAAAGCTGCCGTTGTCTGACGCCAAACCGGTGCTGCTCATCAATGACCACACAACTGAGGTCTTTAAAGACCACATCCGGTTCAAAAAGGGCGTGGGTCCCGATGACCAGGTCAATGTCTCCGGCGGCCAGGTCCGCCAGACGCTCTTGGCGAACCTTGGGCGACAGGCTCCCGGTTAGGGTCTCTACCCGAATGTCGTACCGGGCCAGGTCTTCCTTCATGGTCAGTTCATGTTGGGTGGCCAAAATCTCTGTAGGTGCCATCAAGGCCCCCTGGTGACCGCCGGCAACGGCCCGTAAGAGGGCCAAAATGGCCACAGTTGTTTTCCCTGACCCTACATCACCCTGAAGCAGACGGTGCATCTGGTAGGGCGAGGCCATATCAGCCCAAATGGCATCTACTGCCTTTTTCTGGTCGACTGTCAATTCATAGGGAAGGGCTGCCAGGTAGCCCCTGGTCAGGTCATCGGCCACCGGATGGGCTACCCCCCGCTGGCGGTCACCGCCCCGTTCCTGGGCCCAGAGGATTAAGAGCATAAATTCCAGGGTTTTCAGAGCCTTCAAGGCCTCATCCAGGGCCGCCCGGCTCGGCGGCTGATGGACCAGCTGCCAAGCCTTAGGAATAGGGCATAAGCTTGTACCCTGGGGCCAGATATCCTTCATCAAGGGCAGGCCGGCCAGGACCTGGCTGACAGCATCCTGGATTACCTTACCCGATAGCCCTTCAGTGGTTGCATACACCGGCTCAATGCGGCGGTATTGGTCAGCCTCAGCCAAGTCCTTCAAGAAGACATGCCGGGTCACGACGATTTCCCGGCTAAAGCGGGCATTGACCCGGCCAACGCAGAAAAGCGGCCGACCATGGCTAAGCTGGCGGTCCAGCTGCCAGCGGCCAAACCAGGTGGCTACCACCTCGCCTTGGGGCCCTTCCAAGAGGGCCTTCACAAGGGACTTTCCTGTCCGGGTCCGGGCATTTTCAACAGATACCACCCGGCCGGCATAAGCCACCGTTTCGCCATCAATCCAGGTCCCAACAGGCTTGACTTCTGTGTAGTCGTCATAGCGGAAAGGGTAGTGTTGGACCAGGTCAAATAAGGTCCGGATCCCTAAAATCCCGAACTGACTGGCCCGCTTACTCCCCACCCCCTTCAAGACAGTAACGGGGTCAGTCAGCAGCCGGGTCATCGTCAGACCAATCCATATAGAAGGGGTAGCAGGCAATCCCCTGCTGGCCGCCGATGGCATGGTGGAAGGCCAAGCCCTCATCATTATCCATCAGGCAGGTCCACTTGAGCCCCTCAATGCCGGGCTCACCCTTGAGCGACATGAGCATTTTCTTCCCAATCCCGAGGCCTCGGCCTTCAGGTAAGACAAAGAGGTCCTCTACATAGTAATTGAGATGGCCACTAAAGGTCGATACGACCGGGTAGTAAAGCATATAGGCCACCGGTTGGTCAGCCAAAAAGGCCAGCCGGACCTTGGCCACTTGACGGTCGAAAAGCAGGCCAGCCAAGTGTGCCTTGCTGGCTGTAAAATCCTCCGGCCGTTTTTCATGGACGGCCAGTTCATAAATCAGCTGATAGATAAAATCCATATCAGCCCGTTCAGCATCTCTTATGTATATTTCCGAACTTGTTCCCATACGCGTGCCTCCTTTGGTATAATTCATTGTAACGGATTTATCTAAGACCTGCAATTATTGACCCATAAAGGAGAAGCTATGGCATTTGATTATTTCTTATTTGACCTGGATGGCACCCTCATCGACAGTAACAAACACGTTATTGACTGTTTTAAATACGCCTTTCAAGAAGTCCTGGCTGAATCCATCAGCACCCCCGAGATCACAGCCACCTTCGGCATCCCCCTGGAGACAGCCATCCGGGCCATGCGACCGGCAGCCGCAGACGATTTACTAAAGACCTACCGGGCTGAGTCCGACCGCCGGGGCCAGGATGATATCCTCATGGTGCCGGAAGCAGATAAGACCTTAGCCGCCCTCAAGGCCCGCGGCGCCGGCATCGCTGTAGTGACCTCCAAAAAACGGGTCAACGCCTACAAGAGCCTGGACCAGTTGGGTCTTTCCCCCTACCTGGATGTCTTTGTCGGCCCAGAAGATACCGACCGGCACAAGCCGGACCCCAAGCCGGTCCAAATCGCCTTAGAGCGATTCGCGGCCCGCCCGGACCAGGCCCTCATGGTCGGCGACTCCGCCCATGACATCACCGCCGCCCAGAAAGCCGGCGTAGCCACCTGTGGTGTCGCCTTCGCCACCTGTGGCAAGGAAACCCTGGCCCTCGCCCAACCGGACTATATGATTGACCAACTCTCTGACCTTCTCACCCTCTGCCAGTAATGGCACAAATGAGATAAAAATACCCTCCAGGCCTCTGCCTGAGAGGCAGTTATCCATAAAAGCAAGGCCGATGCAGAAATAAAGGCTCGATAGGCCAGCCCAGATCTGCGAAGGCGGCCTTAAAAGATGACGCCGACTTATACCGGTTCGTAAAGGCAAATGCACTGGATTTAAACGATGCCCGGACTCAACCCCAGCAACCGCCTGTCAATATAAAGTATAGAGAAGAATAACAAAAACAGATTTACATATAAACCCCGTTTTGTTAATATTTAAAGCAAGTGTACGGAAATACGTTTCCCCTAAGAGGTGGTTTATAAATGGCTTTAACTTTTTCTCATGTATTCTTTAGCCTTTTAAATCTCGTTATGCTCCTTGTTTTTACCGCTATAATCATCTACCTCTGCTATCGCTTCCTGAAATATTTTCGACAGAAATAAGAGGATACTTCCGTCTACTAAAAGGAATATATGTAACCGCCAC
>NZ_JBJUVG010000022.1:0-11631 GCF_046097595.1 Peptococcus simiae | reverse complement strand
GGAACCAAGACGGCGTCTTGGCACAAAAATTATATTACCAAAGGCAAAAGAGACTGTCAAGCATTTTTTACTGTTTTTTTGCATTTCCTTGAAGCCCTTGGCTCAAGGCAGCCTTAGATCAGGATGAATTGGCGGAAGCACATATAGGCCAGGGTGCCGCCGGCAATGGACAGGAGCATGTTGCCCCAGCGGTAGTGGAGGACCCCGGTCAGAATCCCACAGAGGACTTCCGGCAGGCCGTAGAAGGCGGCGGTTTCCTCAGGTACCTTTCTAAAACAGTAGACGACCAGGAGGGCCATCATGGCGTAGGGGAGAACGCTCCCCAGGTAGACAATCCGGTCAGGCAATTGCCGCCGGCTAAAGGCCAGGAAGGGCAGCCAGCGGGTAAACTGGGTGACCACTGCGGCGACCAGGATAATCACCAGGCCCTGCCAGAGGGGCATGATACTATCAGGACTCACTGACTTGACCTCCTTTTTCAATCCAATCTCTACAGGTGAGCAGGCCCACTAAGATGAGCACCATGGCCGGGACCATGAACCCGTCCGGGCCGAAGATGAGGCGGGCGACCAGGCCGGCTGCCAGGCCAATAAGGGCGGCCCGGCGGCCGGCAGTGAGCTTGAAGGGGCCCAGGGGACGGCCTTCCCGCCACTGGCTCATAAAGAGGACGACAAAGAGGGCGGTCATGACGTAGGCAATGCCGGGCAGGTCAAAGCGGATCAGGCTGCCGGCGAAGGCGCCGACGGCGGTGCCGAAGACCCAGAAGCTTTGGAGGAAAAAGCTGACGAAGAACATGTACCAGTCTACGGCGGCATTTTTCGGCGGCGGCAGGGTCACCAGGAGGGAATAGACTTCATCGCTCAAGGTATAAATCATGTAGGCGGCCTTGGGCCCGGCTTGCCGGTAGGGCTCAATAAGAGAAAGTCCGTAAAAGAGGTGGCGACCATTGACCATAAGGGTCATAAAGGCGGTGCTCAAGGGGTTAAAGGTCGAGAGGAGCATGGAGACCACCAAAAATTCCATGCTGCCGGCATCAATGAGGAGGGCCATCAGAACCGGCATCCAGGGGGCAAAGCCTAGGCCGGTCATCATCATCCCGTAGGCGCTCCCTAAAAAGAGAAAGCCCCAAAAAATGGGCAGGGTCCGGGTAAAGGCAGCCCGGGCGGCTATTTTCTTGTCCTCTGTCACGTCTATCCCCTCTCTCCTGCAAATAGGTCCCTATAGTATATCACGAAAGCAGGCCAGGCGGGTAGCCGGCTGGTCAATGAAATGCAAAAAAGCCCCGGGGCCGGGTCTGGATAGGATCCAAACCGCAACACCGAGGCGGGCTATTGATTTAGGATTGAACCGGACGGATAACTGCTTGGCTTTTTTCTTGGCCACCGGCCACCTGCATGGCCCGCATGGCATTGAGGATGGCCAGGATGGTCACCCCAACGTCGGCGAAAACGGCGGCCCACATGGTGGCAAAGCCCAGGGCCCCGAGGATCATGACCAGGGCCTTGACGCCCAGGGCAAAGATGACGTTTTGCCAGACAATCCGCCGGGTCCGCCGAGCGATGGCGATGCTTTCCGCCACCTTATGGGGCTCATCGGTCATGAGGACCACATCGGCGGCTTCAATGGCGGCGTCAGATCCCAGAGCCCCCATGGCGATGCCGACATCGGCCAAGGCCAGGACGGGCGCGTCGTTGAGTCCATCGCCCACAAAGGCCACCCGCCGTTTATCAGCCTGGAGTTTTTCCAGGGCAGTCACCTTATCCTGAGGCAGGAGTTCGGTTTCTACCCGGTCCAGGCCCAGACGGGCGGCAATAGCTTGGCCAACGGCCTGCCGGTCGCCGGTGAGCATGACGGTTTCCCGGATGCCCTGGTCCTTGAGCCCTTGGATGGCCGCTTGGGCATCAGCCTTGGGCTTATCGGCCACCAGGAAGTAGCCCAGATAACACCCCTGGTGAGCCACATAAACCACTGACCCGATATTTTCCACCGCCGGCACCTGGATGCCGGCTTCATTTAAGAGCCGGGCATTGCCGGCTAGGGCAGTTTGGCCATCGATCTGGCCCCGCAGGCCCCGGCCGCTGACCTCTTCCACTTGGGTCACTGCCGGCCGGTCACCAGTAAAGGCCCCGCTAATGGCCTGGGCAATGGGGTGGGTGGAGTGGTCTTCCAGGGCGGCAGCAATCCGGAATAAGTCCCCTTCCGCCACACCGGCGGCCGGCTGGACTTCGCTCAGAGCAAAGCGACCCTCGGTCAGGGTCCCGGTCTTGTCAAAGACCACGGTATCCACATCGGCCAGAGCTTCCAGGTAGTTGGCCCCCTTGACCAGGACCGAGGCCCGGGAGGCGCCGCCGATGCCCGCAAAGAAGGTCAGGGGCACGGAAATCACCAGGGCGCAGGGACAGGAGCAGACCAGGAAAATCAGGGACCGGTAGAGCCAGGTCTGGAAGACCGCCGGCCCGTAGATGAGGGTCGGGATCAGGCAGAGGGCCACCGCTGCGGCCACCACGGCCGGGGTGTACCACTTGGCAAAGCGGGTGATAAAGCGTTCGATCCGCGCCTTGCGTTCCGAGGCGTTTTCGACCAGTTCGAGAATTTTGGCGACCGTGGAGTCAACATAGGCAGTGGTCGTCTCCATTTCCAGGACCCCGGTCAGGTTGATGCTGCCGGAAAGGACCTGGTCATCGACGGCCACTTCCCGGGGCAGGCTTTCACCGGTGAGGGCCGAGGTATCCACCTGGCTGGCCCCCTTGAGGACCCGGCCATCCAGGGGGACCCGTTCGCCGGCGCGGATGAGGATCTTGCCGCCAACAGGAACTTCTTCCGGAGCGATTTCCCGGACCTTGTCCCCTTCGATGAGGTTGGCAAAGGCGGGCTTAATGTCCATCAGGCCGGTGATGGACCGGCGGGACCGGTCTACGGCCAGGTCCTGGACAAATTCCCCGGTCTGGTAGAAGAGCATGACCGCCACAGCTTCTTCCCAGGCCCCGATGCCGAAGGCCCCGACCGCTGCAATGGCCATGAGGACTTCTTCATTGAAGAATTGAGCCCGGGCAAAGCCCTTGACTGCATTCAGGACAACCGGGCCCCCGACAATCAGAAAGGCGACCAGGAAGGCTGCCAGGGCCGGCTTGGTATCTTCACCCAGGATAAAACCGGCGGCGAAAAAGGCCGCTGCCGCAAACAACATAGCTACGGTTTTCTTGCGGCTGGCCAGTCCATCCCAGAAGCTGACATGGCCCAAGTCTTTTTGGGGCGTCTCGCCCTGGACCAGGGTCCCCGGCTCGATCCGGTCAGCGATGGCTTGGACCTTATCCAAAAGTGCGGCGGCCGATCCGGAGTGTTTGAGCCGGAGCCGGTGCTGGATTAGGTTCAGCTGGGCCGACTGGACCTCAGGCAGGTCGCCGACGGCGGCTTCGATTTTAGCGGCACAGTTGGCGCAGTTGAGGTTGGGTAAGGTGAGGACAAGGTCTCGCGACCCTTCGTCGTCCTCATCGGCCGGTGGCGCCTTGCCGTCTTCGGGCTGCCGGGCTTCACTTGTGCAGGGGCAGGCAGCACCGGCTGCCTGACCTTGTCCGGCTCCCTCATAATGGGTGTGGCTGCAAACTGCGCCATGGGCGGTGCAACCGCCAGCGTGCTTGTGGGTGTGCATAATGGTCCTCCTTTATCAGGTCAATCACTTTTCTAAAACGTGGTCCAGCCCTTGCTGGAAAATTTGGGTCACGTGGTCGTCATCCAGTTCGTAAAGCATATTGCGGCCATCCCGGGTGTTCTTCACCAGGCGGGCCCCCTTTAGGACGCGCAGCTGGTGGCTAATGGCCGATTGGGTCATGCCCAGGGCTTCGGCAATGTGGACCACGCAAGACTGGCCCTGGGAGAGGGTCCAGAGGATCCGTACCCGGGTCGGGTCGCTGAGGGCCTTGAAGAGCTCGGTGAGGGCGGTCAGGTCTTCTTCCGCCGGTAGTTGGGCCCAGTCATGGCCACTTGTTTGCCCGTGTGTATGGCTTGCCATTACGGCACCTCCTTCGGGATGGGTCTTAGTTATTTTTACTTGAATATATGAACATTTATTCATGTATTCATATTATAAGCGGTCCCCTTCTCTCTGTCAATAGAGTAGTCCTATTTTTTCAAAAAAAACAAATTCCTTGGCCCCTGACCATGACGCCGGCAGGTCCCTGCAGTATAATAGAAGAAAGTTTCTTTTTACGGTGCTATAGAGGAGGCCCTTATGGATCAGTTCACCCAACACTTAAAAGCTTTAACGGATATACTCGGGCCGGACCGGGTCTTATCGGCAGCTATAGATACCTTCGGCTATTCTTACGATGGCTCTCCGGAAGCCTTGAGCCTGGCCTTTCAACCGGATGCGGTCTGCAAGTGCAGGACCACTGCGGAGGTCTCTCAGGTTATGGCCTATTGCCATCGCCACAATATCCCGGTGACCTGCCGGGGGATCGGCAGTGGCCGTAGCGGCGGGGCTATCCCGGTGACCGGAGGGATTGTCCTCGCATTAGATGAAATGAACCGGATCATCGAAATTGACCACGCCAACCTCATGGCCCGGGTCCAGGCCGGGGTCCGGACCAAGGACCTGGCCGATGCCTGCCTGGCGGAGGGCCTTTTCTACCCGCCGGACCCGTCCAGCTATGCCTACTCCACCATCGGCGGCAATATTGCTGAAAATGCCGGCGGCATTTGCGCCGTCAAGTACGGGGTGACCGCTGACTATGTCATGGCCTTGGAAGTGGTCCTGGCCGATGGCCAGGTCATTGAAGTGGGCGGCAAGATGGTGAAAAATGTCACCGGTTACAACCTGGTCGGCCTCTTTATCGGGTCTGAGGGAACCCTGGGGATTATCACCGAGGCCACCCTCAAGCTCTTGGCAGCTCCGGCCTACAAGGGCACCGCCCAGGCCTGCTTCACCGGTATCGAGGCCGCCTGCGAAACGGTCTCTGCCGCCCTGGAGAAGGGCCTGGTGCCGGCGGCAGCTGAGCTCATGGACCAGGTCTCCATCCAGGCCGCCGAACAGTTTTTAGATTTTGACGCCCCGGCCGCTACCACCGCTATGGTCCTCTTTGACGTGGACGCCGACCGCCCGGAAGGGGTCCTGTCCCAATTGGAGGGGCTCCGGGCCCTGGCCGAGGCCCATGGGGCCACCCGCTTTTTGACCACGACGGACCCGGCAGAGTCGGCGGCCTTGTGGCAGGTCCGGCGGAAGCTCTCTTCTGCTGTGGCGGCCCTGGCTCCGGATAAGGTCGGGGAGGATATCTCCGTCCCCCGGTCGGCCCTGACCCGGGTGGTCCGGGACCTCAATGCCATTGCCGACCGCCACGACCTCCGCCTGGCCATCTACGGCCACGCCGGCGACGGCAACCTCCACCCGGCCTTTTTATTGGACCTGGCCGACCCTGACCAGAAAAAGCGGCTGGACCTGGCCCTGGACGAAACCTTCCGGGCGGCTGTGGCCTGTGGCGGGACCCTTTCCGGCGAGCACGGGATTGGCATTTCCAAAAAGCCCTGGATTAAGACCGCCTTATCGGAAGAAGTCATCCAGACCTCCCTGTCCGTCAAGCAGGCCCTGGACCCCAAGGGGATCTTAAACCCCGGCAAAATATTTTAGGAGGCAACCATGTCAGATATAGAAAAAACAAGCAGCCAAAAAGATGACCTGGTCAGCCTGCTCAACCAGTGTGACCGGTGTGGCGCCTGCACCAGGGTCTGCCCCTTATATGAAGTCAATGCCCTGGACCGGGCCACCGCCCGGGGCAAGCTGGCCCTGGCCAAGGCCTACCTGACCGGGGTCATCCCGGAAGGGGACAAGACCCTACAGGAAGCCATGGAATACTGCCTCCTCTGCGGGGCCTGCAGCGAAGTCTGCCCCTCCCATATTATGACCGCCGACGCCATGGTGGATATGCGCCAGCGCCTAGGCCAAAAGTACGGTTACTCCCTCTTCCACCGGGCCCTGAGCCGGGGCATGGCCTCCCGGGGCTTGCGGGCCCTGGGCCGGCTGGGGATTGCCGCTGCCCAAAAAATGGCCTTCCCCCGCTTGACCGGCGGTCTGCTCCCGTCCGACCCCCTGGCCCCGTCCACCGGCCACCCTGGTCCGGCCCTGCTCCAGAGCCGGGAAAGGCCGACCGGTGGACGGTCCCTGCCGGCAGAAGCCCGGCAGCTGGCCTATTTTACCGGCTGTGCCATGGGCCTCTTCTTCCCCAAGGCCGCCGATGCCAGTGTCCGCACCTTGACCGCCGCCGGCTTCCAGGTGGACCGGCCCCAGGTGGACTGCTGCGGCCTGCCCCAGCTGGCCCATGGCCTGGCCGATACCGCCAAGGCCCTGGCCAAGGAAAATATCCAAACCCTGGAGGCCTATGACCTCATCGTCACCGATTGTGGCTCCTGTGCCTCCAGCCTCCAGGGCTATCCGGCCCTCCTAGCCGACGAGGCCGACTGGGCCCTGCGGGCCACTGCCCTCAGCCAAAAAATCTGGAGCTTTTCCGAAATCCTGGTGGCCGCCGGCTACCACCCCGCCCACCGAGACCTCCGGGTCACCTACCATGACAGCTGCCACTTAAACCGGGGCCTGGGCGTCCATGAGGCCCCCCGCCAGCTCTTAACCGAGGCCACCGACTATATCGAAATGGACCGGGCGGACCGCTGCTGCGGCGGGTCCGGCAGCTTTGGGGTAGAGCACCCGGCCATCTCCAAGAAAATCCTGGCCCTCAAAGAAAAGGACGCCCGGGCCACCGGTGCCGATGTCCTCGTTGCCGAATGTCCCTCCTGCCTCATGCAGCTGGGTAAGATGGCCGGCGATGGTCTCCAGGTCATGCACTTGTCCCAGGTCATCTGCCCCCCGGAAGAGGGAATATAGCCACTAGTCTGATAATTTATATTGTTATTTCATATAAACTTTTCTCATACAGCTGTTCATTTTACACCCCCCGTATGGTACACTTGACATGATGCACCATCATCACTTTGGAGAGTGAGTAAAGCTTTGCCCTTGTGACAAAGAAAGGACTGAAACAACCGTCATGAAACAAGTATATTCCGACGTCATTGCCATGCGCCGAGATGCTTTTCGTGAGATAGCCCGCTTAGCCTATGAAGACGGCGATTTACACGAGTTGCGCCGTGCCATTTTTAATATGCTACCCGGCGAAATCCCTGTATATGGAACCGATATTTTCCGTGAACGGGCTATTGCCGGTGAACGCCTCCGCCTGGCCCTGGGCCTGTCTGTCCGGGATGCCGGTAATTTAAAACCTTTAGATGAAGATATTGACCTAGCAGATGTCAGCCATCGGGTCTATGAGGCCCCCCTGGTCAATGTCATCCCCTTCGCCTGCCAGGCCTGCCCGACCAAGACCGTTAAAGTAACGGATAACTGCCGGGCCTGTATCGGTCATCCCTGCAAAAACGTCTGTCCCAAGAATGCCATTGAATGGAACTCCACAGACGGGGCCGTCATCAACGACACCCTCTGTATCCGTTGTGGCCGTTGCATAGACTTTTGCCCTTACCATGCTATTATTAAATTCGACCGTCCCTGTGCAGAAAACTGCGGGGTCAATGCCATCGGCAGTGATGACCTCGGCCGAGCCAAAATCGACTACAGCAAGTGCGTTTCCTGCGGCCGCTGCATCACCGAGTGCCCCTTCGGCGCCATTAGCGACAAGTCCCAAATTTATCAGCTAATCCGATCTATCAAGGCCGGTGACCACCACGTGGCCATCGTTGCCCCCTCCTTTGTCGGCCAGTTCGGGCCCAAGGTCAGCCCGGAACAAATCTTTGAAGCCATCTACCAACTGGGCTTCACCGAGGTCATGGAGGTCGGCTTGGGCGCCGACCTGACCACCATGCAGGAAGCGGAAGAGTTCGTCCACCTGGTGCCGGAAAAACGGCCCTTCATGGGGACCTCCTGCTGCAACTCCTGGTCCCTGATGATCCACAACATGTTCCCGGATATTGCCCCCTACGTCTCTGAAACGGCCACCCCAATGATTGAGACCGCCTACTACATCAAGCAGGGAAATCCGGATGCCAAGGTCACCTTTATCGGGCCCTGTATTTCTAAAAAACTGGAAGCCCTCCGCCACTACGTCAAAGACTATGTAGACTTCGTCATTACCTTTGAAGAATTAGGCGGCATCTTAAGCGCTAAGGGCTTCACCCTGGAAGGGATGGCTGAGCTCCAGCCCCGCGAGAGTATCCAGAATATCCAACAGGCCTCTAAAACTGCCCGCGGCTATGCCACCGGCGGCGGCGTGGCCCTGGCTGTTGCTGAACTGATCAAGGAAAAATGGCCGGAAGTAGAAGTCAACTATGAAGGGGCCGAAGGCCTGGCCAACTGCGTCAAACTTATGAAGCTGGCCAAGGCCGGTAAGAAAGACGGCATGCTCCTCGAGGGGATGGCCTGTGAAGGTGGCTGCCTAGGCGGCCCGGGGACCCTCACGGCCTTAAATGTCACCCGTCGAGCCCTGCAAAAATTCCAGAGCGAAAGCGCCTTTGATTCGCCGACCAACAACCAGCTCATCACCGAATTTGATCCGGAATGCATCAGCCTGGAGAAAGAAGGCAAGCACGCCGAAGAAGACCACCGGGTAGAAGTGGCTGCCATGGTCAACAAAATTGCCTACGAAAAACGCAAGCAACAGGAATAGACCTAGCCCATCCCCGCCTTAGCGGGGATTTTTTTACGGAGACCGCCGGCCTCCCTCTGAACCAAGCTGCCTCAAAGCAAAGGAGGACCTATGAACCGTGTCATTGCCTTTCACGACCTATGCGGCCTAGGGCATTCGTCCCTGGCCTGCGCCTTACCAATTATTTCGGCCTGCGGCCACCAGGTCATTGCCGCACCGACCTCTGTTTTATCCAGCCAAACCGATGGCTATGAAAACTACGCCCGGACGGGCCTGACCCACTTTCTCCATGCCGCCCTCCGCCACTGGGTCCGGGAGGGCCTCCAGGTGGATGCCCTCTACAGTGGCTACCTGGCCGACCCCCTGCAGGTGGCCCATGTCCAGTTTGCCGTCGACCAGCTCCTCAAGCCGGACGGCCTGGTCCTGGTGGACCCGGTCCTGGGCGATGACGGCAAGCTTTACCCGGACTTTGGCCAGGAAATGGTTGAGGCCATGGTCCAGCTCATCCGGCATGCAGATATCGTCACCCCTAATGTCACTGAGCTCTGCGCCCTCACCGGCCGGCCCCTGGACCAGCCCTTGACCGAAGCCGACCTCAAAGCCGCCGTCCTGGCCCTGGCCGACCTGGGCCCCAAGCAGATTGTGGTGACCTCCTTTGCGACAGATGACCGGGAAATCACCAGCTGCGCCTACGATGTCCGCCTGGCAAATTTCTTCTTCCACCGGCAGGACCGACTACCCGCCCACTATTGCGGCACCGGCGACCTCTTCGCCTCTGTCCTCCTCGGGGGCCTTTTGAAAGGGATGGCCTTTAATGATGCCCTGGTCCGGGCTGACGAATTTGTCGGGGCCGCCATCGCCCTGGGCATGGACCAGCAAGCCCCCCGCCGGGAAGGCGTTCCCTTCGAGCCCTTAATCGGCCGATTGACCCAGGACTAAAGAAAAAGGTTTAAACAAAAAAAGCCTGCGGTATGTATGTTATATAAGAAGGAAAGGAGGTGGCTCTCTATGGACGCGCATGTGCATGGGGTTTACGATAATATTTCTGAAACCTACAAGGCCGTACTCCAGTTAATTGGGACCGGCTGGAATAAAAACCAACTCATCCTCATTACCTCAGCCTTAGCGGTCAATGATGACGAGGGCAACGAACTGGACCGCCAACAGGCCATCCGGCAGAAGAGCCTGCTGGAAACGGTTTTTCCCTTGCGAAACTATAGCCAAAACTATTTCAGCGGTTTGAGCGATGACCACAAGGCCATGCTCCTTCCCTATCAAGCAGACTTAGAGGCTGGTCGGGTTGTTTTAGTTGTATCGGCATCAGGCACCTTGTAAGACCCTCACCTCAATATGAGGGTCTCTCTTTTTGCCCAATTTTAGGCAAAAGAAAAAAAGCCCTGCAGGCAGAGCTTTTTCGTCTGTAGGCCTTCCCTAAAAGGAAACAATGAGGAGCATCTTGAACCCATCCTCAGTGGTCAGGGCATGGGGCACCTGGGCCGGCATGAGGAGGGCCTCCCCGACATGGACCTGGTGGGTCTCCTCCCCGACGGTAATGGTCGCCGTCCCTTCTAAGATAAGGGCCAAGGCATCCCCCTGGCTCTTATGCCGGCCAATCCGGGTCTGGGCCGCACAGGCAAAGACCGTCAGGCTTAATTCAGCCCGCTGGCAGATGGTCAGGCTGACCACCTCATCTTCGGCATAAGCCATGGCCTCAGCCAGGTGGACCGCATGCCCCTTGATAAGGTGCCGGGTCTGGCTATGTTCTTCCCCAACCGGGAGGGTAATCCTCAGCAGGTGAAAGGGGCGATCGCCGGCTATCGAATGAGGCATATCCCCGGGGACGATAAAGGCATCGCCCGGGTCTAAGACATCCTGCGCCTCTTGTAATTGGATTAAGGGGGCGCCTTCCAAGCCAAAATAAATAGTCTCCCCTTCATAATGGGCATCACGAATGCCTTCACCGCCATCAAAGGCAAATAAACCAATGGCCGGCAGGTCATTCAAGGACAGGTGGCGGGATGCGACCTGCCCGGGCCTTCCGGTGACCAAGTCGGTCAAGACAAAAGGCGCTCTTTCCTTTAACTTAAACACGGGCACCATCCTTCCCAGAGGAAAATCACTGACTTAAGAATACAGTTGTTAAATAGCCTATTCATACTTTTTTTAAACATAGGAGGACAAGGAACGGATATGCGAAAAAAATACTTTTTCTTTGACTTGGATGGCACCCTGGCACCGGGCATCTATAAAATCGTCCCGGCGGATACCCGCCAGGCCCTCCAGGCTCTGCAGGCCGCCGGCCATGAAGTGGTCCTGGCCACGGGCCGCTTGCAAATTGATGCCTGGGCCACTGCCCAAGAGCTCGGCATCCGGCATATGGTTTCTGATGGTGGCAAGGGTCTGACCATTGATGGCCAAGTCCGCCGCCTGGAGAGCCTGCCGGTAAATCCCTGCAAAAATCTTCTGCATGCCTTAGAAAAAGTCGGCATCCCCTGGGCCGCCGTCAGTGAAAATAAAATGGAACGCTGGACCACCGACCCGGACTTTAGCCGGTACGGGGACCATTACTTTGCCAACCGGCCCGTCTCAAGGGAGGCCATCGCCGCCGCTGAGGTCTTTTATAAAATCTTTATCCACCACGACCCCAACACCGCCCCCTTCCCGGTCGATACCGGTGACCTCCCCGTCGTCCCCTACGCCCAGCGTTTCCTCCTCATCGAGCCCATGGAAAAGGGCCGGGGCATTGAAGACCTGATGGCCTACTTGGAAGGCCCCCTGGAAGATGTCGTCGTCTTCGGTGACGGCCTCAACGATATCCACATGTTCGACCCCCGCTGGACCTCCATCGCCATGGGCAATGCTCGTGAAGAGCTGAAAGTCCACGCCGATTACATCACAGCCAACGCCGACCAGGGCGGCATCAGCCAGGCCCTCCGCCATTACGGCTGGCTCTAAAAGGCAAGGCCTTACATAAAAAACCGGACTACCCGCT
>NZ_JBJUVG010000021.1:0-11912 GCF_046097595.1 Peptococcus simiae | reverse complement strand
TGTACATTTGCTTGACAGGTTCAATGTACCAAGCATTTTCAGGAACGTCCTTAAAGGTGTCCTTGGACCAGCCATTAACCTCTTTCGGGTATTCTCCATCATATAGGCGGTGGAATACTGCCGCTGCCTCAGCCCGAGAGATGAAGCGTAGGGGTCTGACTGTCTTATCCGGATACCCCACAATATAGGGGATATCTTTCGTTAAATAGATATTGGTAATTTCTTTTTCGTAAGTTTTAAAGGTGTAGCCGGGGATTTTCTCTTCTCGGACATCCCGGTCGTTGTCATCATTGTAGGTCTTGGTTTCAGCCAGTTTTTTACCGCCGGAACCGTTTATAAAGTTTTCAGTTACTCGCACCATTTTGGTCTTATTGGTATCGTTTGCCTTCTCCGCTTCTTTCTTAGTTTCTGCTGCACCAGCGGCAGGAGAAAGAATACTGGTTAAACAAAACGAGGCCAACAGCCCGGCTGCAAGAAACCGTTTGAGTTTTTTTCTTGGCATCTCGAGATCCTCCCTTTGATAGGAAATGTTTGAACGTTCAATGTGAAATAGACAGATTATTTGCCGCTCTGTTTTGCTCATTAACTTTCCAGCTAAAGGGTTTACGGGCCGCTTGTTTTCAAGAGAACCACCTCCTCTTATTTAGGAAGCAAAAGCCCGATACATCTAAACTTTTTTATAGTTTAATCTCAACATGTTTATGGATTTTGGGGGACTCACCTCTTTATATCAGCTATTTATATATCTACCACATTTTACCATATTTAAATTTTAACATCAACATTTTCTCATTATTTCCTATACGGAAAATCCCTTGTAAATGGATTAACCATTACAAGGGATCTTCTATTACCGGAAAGTTTCCCGTTATATAGTCCCACTTTATTGAGTATTTGTCCCTTATGTGCTATACTTAAAATAAGGCTAAATATATAAATTTAGACAAATCACTGAAGTGCATTTTAAGGGGTGATTACGGTGAAAAAAAAGAATGTACTCAACTTAATTAAATACTACTCCGAAAATAATGATGCTGGATTCCGAACTGAGGCTTATGAAATAGCAAAGGCTTTTGATAAGATTGGGGACTACCAGTTAGCTGAATATATTATGGCGCTTCTCTCCGAAGCCAATACTTTTGTTCCCCAAGTTGAAGAAAGCGATTTAACTTACGTCAAAAAAAGTGAAAAAAGCACAAAGCCTCTACCTCTGCCTGATGCAATAAAAGAAGATGTTGTCGGAATCATCAATGCCGTTGGGCATAATATCGGCATAAATAAATTCCTCTTCCAGGGACCTCCAGGAACTGGCAAAACAGAAACTGCTAAACACATTGCGCGAATTTTAGATAGGGAATTGTTTGTAGTCGACTTTACCGCAATCATTGACAGTAAAATGGGCCAAACCGGAAAAAACATTTCAGATCTTTTTTATGAAATCAACCAGCTACCTCATCCGGAGCAAGTCGTAATTCTCTTTGATGAAATTGATTCTATAGCACTAAACAGAACAGATACAAGAGATATACGAGAAATGGGGAGAGCTACCTCTGCGGTTTTAAAAGGGCTGGATCAATTAAATCCTAATGTTCTTTTGATTGCAACAACTAATTTGTATAGCTACTTTGACAAGGCACTGTTGCGCAGATTTGACTCCTCTGTAGATTTTAGCAGGTACAGCAGAGAAGATTTATTAGAAATTGCAGAAATCGTATTGAACTATTACCTGCCCAAATTTAAAAGGCTATCAAAAAACGTACGCCTGTTTAGAAAAATTATTGGTTTAATGGATCCACTCCCTTACCCCGGTGATTTAAAGAATCTGATTAAAACAGCTATGGCCTTCAGTAATCCAAACAGTGAATTCGATTATTTAAGACGTTTGTATCAGTCTGTCATAGGCGAGACGCCTAGCGATAAATTTAAAACAATGCAATCCCAAGGCTTTACTGTTAGAGATATAGAGATTCTAACCGGCGTATCAAAAAGCCAAGTCTCTCGTGACTTGCAGGAATCCAAATAATCATTGGGCATAATTAAGGAGTGTTTTTATGAACAATATCCTGCACTTAAAAGGGCAATTAGCACAGAAAAGTAGCCCCAGCAAGCCTGGACCTGCAAATCTTCCAAAAGACAAAAAGGTTACTATAGAACACTTAGCCTCTTTACGGAACGATTTGATTGCTGTAAAAAGATTTTGGGAAACAAGCCCGGTTGATATCAACCCTCTAGTAAGTGCCTACTATACAGACGTTGTAGCAAAAAGCAATCGTATAAAGGGGATTTTCCCTAAAGGAGCTGACAACAAAGTTGTCGGAGCAAAGTTTACTTCAGGGCTTGAGAAAAAACATATTATAACGCATTGTATTACTCCTCATCTCCTCTCTAATGCAATTGATGCCCTTGAGAAGGCCATTAAACTGGCAGCCTGCTTCGGGGACGCTGTTAGTTTTTGTAATATCAAAGACATTCATGCAAAAAAACACGAGGAGCTATTCAAAGATATTTCTCGCTCAAGTTTTACTCAAATAGTTGTAGATGCTTACTACCTAGAAAGGCTTTTTATAGACAATTCTTCCCCGGACTTAGCGAATAGCGCTATTATTACCCTCTATGAAACTGGAGTTACAACTGAGAAAATCATGAAGCAGCTTGGTTTAGATGTTTCAAGAGCAAGAATAATAGATGGGACAACCATACTGCTCTCTCCTGAACAATATAGTCAGTTAAAAGCTAAAGCTCCCTACTTAATAGCTATGGGCGTCAGTGACATAGCAGAACTAGAAAAAGATATGCTATTAGGTAACACTAGCCATGTGATGAAAATCCCCTCCCCCTCTTCAGAGCCAACAATTGGTGTAATTGATACCATGTTCGATAAACGGGTCTATTTTTCTGAATGGGTTGAATCTAAAAATATGCTAGATGATAGCATAGAATTAAGACCTGAAGATTATAATCACGGCACACAAGTTAGCTCCATAATCGTTGATGGCGCTAATATTAACCCCGATTTGGATGACGGTTGCGGAAGGTTTAAGGTTAGACATTTTGGTGTTGCAACCAGTGGTAGATTCAGCTCTTTTACTGTAATACGACTGATCAAGGAAATCGTAGAAGCGAATAAGGATATTAAAGTTTGGAACTTGTCGTTAGGGGCCGCATTAGAAATAAACGAGAACTTTATATCTCCGGAAGCTGCGATTTTAGACAAGCTTCAATTTGAAAATGATGTAATTTTCATAGTTGCCGGGACAAACAAAGGACATAATCCTGATATAAGGAAAATAGGAGCACCGGCAGATTCAATTAATTCTCTTGTCGTTAATGCCGTTGATTTTCAAAATAAGCCTGCTAATTATTCCCGAGAGGGATTAGTACTTTCTTTCTTCAATAAACCGGATATTAGTTATTACGGAGGGGATAGGGCCAAAGGGATTTCCGTTTGCTCCCCTTGTGGGCAAGCAAGTGTAATGGGAACCTCATACGCTGCTCCCTGGATAGCCAGAAAGATGGCTTACTTAATATATATAGCCGGCTTGTCAAGAGAGGTTGCTAAAGCACTAATTATTGATTCTGCCACTAGCTGGTCTAAAGACAGTTTTGCACCTTACCTCATGGGTTATGGTGTAGTCCCTATTAGGATTGAAAATGTACTTCAGTCTAAAAACGATGAAATTAAATTCATTATTTCTGGAACGGCGGAAAAATTTGAAACATACAGTTATAACATCCCCGTTCCAATAAATAAAAGCAAGCATCCTTTTGTTGCTAAGGCTACTTTATGCTACTTCCCCTCATGTTCACGTAATCAAGGGGTAGATTATACCGATACCGAAATGGATATCCACTTCGGTCGACTGAAAAAAAATAAAACCTCCACAAGCATTGAGTCAATCAATCAAAATAGGCAATCTGACGAGGGGTATTTTGCTCTAAAAGAAGAAAAAGCAAGAAAGCTTTTTCGAAAGTGGGATAATATTAAACACATAAGAGAATATCTACTAACGGAAAAAGGTAATAAAAGGCAGCCGAAAACAGTTAAGGAAAATGGATTATGGGGATTGAGCATAAAAACTAAAGAGCGGCTAGGAACTACTGGTAAAACCCCACTTAACTTCGGCTTGGTTGTCACATTAAAGGAAGTTAACGGAATCAATCGTATTGAAGAATTTATTCAACAATGTCAACTAAGAGGATGGTTGGTGAATGAAATAGATAATCAGACCAGACTTGATATCTATAATTTATCCGAAGAAACAATCTCATTTGAGTAAAACAAAAAATCCCTTGTAAATGGATTAACCACCTACAAGGGATTTTCTATATCACGGGGCATAAGGATTTGAACCCTGGACCTGCGATTTTGGAGACCGTTATTCTACCAGCTGAACTATACGCTTATGTGCAAATTGACGGCCGACCCTATCTAAATACATATTTTATCTTCAAGTCATTATAAAAGCTAAAGGGAAGATACCCCTCTTTTTGCAATCTCCCTACGACAATGCCCGGACTAATACCAACTTCTTCCGAGAACATCAGAATAGCGGATTTGTTATTGAAATCCCCATTAGAAATAAAAGACTGAAATTGACAATCTTCAATAAGTGCATTTCTTGCAAATGAATCTGCCGCCCTCTCTTCCTCTTCTGTCAATCCTTTGCCTAAAGAAAGATGCCCCAAAACAATGTGTCCTATCTCATGAAAAAGGCTAAACCAAAATTTATCTGCATCCCGGCCACGAAGAGTAAGACCGATAACAATTTTCGTCCTATCTTGAAAAGTGGCTCCATGGAGGAATGAACCGCCTATATGCGGTAATAAGACCAAGGCAACACCACATTTTTTTAAAATATCACATAGGGCAGGAGAAAAGTCCGCTGGATCTTGAACGGTCATATCTCGCAAAAGCGGTATCGAGCGGATAAGCCTTTCTATATTAATTGAACTGGTTTCAATTGAACGAGCTTCAAGCTTTGCTTTTTGAGCCCAAGCAAGCAAAGCATAATCACTGTTATTGCTCTCTCTTAGTTGCCTACAAGCAATATTAGAAATTGGCGGTTTATTAATTAAATTTAGCCGGACTACTTCAAAAAATTTACGCAATGCAAAGACCCGTTGCTTCCTATTTCCGGTTTTCTCAATCCAGCCAAGCTTGGACATTTCGTTATAAGGTATTTTTTTTATTATTTCTAAGTCAGCATCCATATCATTTTCAGCTTGTACCTTCACAAGCTTGTCTCTATAGATGTTTTCCAATTTACTCCAAAACTCACTGGGAATACCTAAGACCATTTCTAAGCGCATTGCCATTTCCGGGGTAAGCGATACTGTACCATTTATTAACTGGCTAATGTGTTTTTCAGACATATCCATTCTAGCAGCAAATTCTTTTTGGGTCATGTTGCGGCTCATCAACTGCTCTTTTATGGTTTCTCCCGGAGGCGTTGCAATATATGTCCTACTTCTCATTTTCTCGCACCTCCATATTTAATGATAATCGACTATCTCTTGAATAATGGCCACTTGAATTTCCTCACCTTTTTTAATAAAGATCAATCTGAACGGGTGAACAAGATCGACAGCATATTGATTCTTTCTATTGCCATTTAGAGGATGGCATCTGCCAAGATTAAACCTAACCATCATTTCAACACTAGAAGCAGCCTCAATTTCACTCATCCGCTGCTGAATCTTTTCTGCCATTTCGAAACCATAATGCTTTGTAGCAAAATGCGCATTTCGACATATTTTTTCAAGTTTTTTGCTTTTGAACGTTATTTCCAAACCACACCTCATTTGCAAACGATCGTCCCTTTTTATCTATTTTATCCCGAAAGCAGCTATCCGTCAAATTTTTATTTACCTGTAAGGTAAATATTCTAAAACTGTAAAAAAAAGCCGTAGGTCAATTCCCACGGCTCTCTAAGCTTTCTACACTAAAGCTACAGCCCTTCCTGTTTCCCTGTTTTCTTTATTTTTCCAAAGGCCAAAGCCTTCTTTTCTGGGCTGCTTAGAAAGGTCTGCAAACACCTTTTCATACTTGACGTCCGGCGGAAAGGTGGCAGGCGCAGCATATCCCTCGCTGACTAAGATTCCATTCACCATATCCGCCTGAACATCTGCTTGTCCCATTTGATTGCTAATTGGCGAATTAATCCATACATACCTGAGGAGCCTTCCATACCGGTCTGTATCTGATACATCTCTTTCTAAGAACACCTCCTGTCCCTCTTTTAATATAGATTTAACGTAATCCGAGGCTTCTCGTCCGTAGTATTCCTGTTTGCCATAAACTTCCGGTGTATCTACACCAATGAGCCTAACCTTGTACTCCACCCCCTTTATTTCCACAAGCAGGGTATCGCCGTCTACAACCTTAACGACACTGGCTTTCGTCAGCTGGTCTACATATTCTCCGGTGGCTTTTGGTCGCTCACCAATGATATTCATAGACTTGGCTGTGTCTACTGCCTTTTGTACTGTTCTTACACTAGGGTGGTCTATTTGGTTCAAAATATCTGTATTAGCACTAATATAGCCTGCCGGCAAGAGAAGAAGGCACAAGAGAGTGCCTATGAATTTACTGGTTTTACGCATACAAAGGGGCAGAAGCTATTAACTCCTGCCCTACCTCCTTTTCTTATTTATTTAACGTCCTTGAAAATATTCACAACACGGTCTTTATCATGCCATACAATGGTGTTTTGCCAGTCCCTATCGCCTTGGCTGGCGCCAAATAGAGCGGCTACCCGGCTAATAGGGAGATAGATGTGTCCATTAACGTTATCCGGTTTCGGAATATCTATTTGCAGGGCATATCTCTCACCGGCTTGGTTGTACAGTCTATAGCTGCCGGTATCAATGTTAATGACGAGTTTACCGAGGGAGAGGGCATTGGTTCCATTATCATTATTAACGAATGTCGCAGTCCGGGTCGAGTCATCATAGGAAACATCCATACCGAGGGTGTAGGCTACAAACCGCATGGGGAGCATGGTTCGACCTTCCTTGATATAGGCTTTACCGGTCATGCCAACAGTACGCTGGTGATCGCCTTTAATGTAGCGGTAGTAGGGAGCCTCAATGATGAACTGGGCGTATTCTTTAAGTTGGGCTTGTTCAACTTGATTAGTTTGAGTGGCCCGTATCGGAGTAGGGACAGCCCTAGTGGCCCCTTGGAGGATAGTTGCCTGTTTATTGACCCCACCCTCGCTTGCCATGGCTACCGGGGAAAATACACTGGTTACGCCAAATGACGCCAGCATAACAGCTGCTGCAATGCGCTTTATTCTATCTGACATGGTGTTGCTCCTTTCTGAACGCTTTGAACTCGCATTTTTACTCCCCTAAAATCCTAGCATGTGGGTTAGTAATACCACCATCCGGTGTTGTCCCAATTACTTCAAAAATGTCACCTTTAGTAAGGGTGTAATTGTTATTAAAATAAATTTTAGTGTATTTACCGACATCTACTGGACCTGTGCCGACCGACTTAGCTAGCTTCTCATAGCCTTTATTTCTTTTTCCTACAGCTTCTGCATGGCAACTATCATAGATACGGATGGTCCCTGTTACATTAGGTTCATATGCCTTTAACTCCACGTAACCATTACCAATCCTTAATCTCCTAATCATAAGATCTACAATTTTAGTTGCTTCATATTCCGGCTTAATCTCCCTACTATTCCCAAATTTATCTTCTAGGGTGATTCTGAAGTTCTCAAAATCTGCTCTTTTCAGCTTATCAATATATATTTCTTTTTCAGTCTTAGTGTTAACCTCACGAATTTGTTTACCGCCTAGATTCGTATACTTTACAATAACGGTATCTGTTTCTTCGTCAAAATTATATAATTTTAGATTAACCCACCGTCTCCATAATTCATCTTCTGCCTCAGCTTTAACATCAGAAACTTCCGCATTAGGGGCTACTGTGTCTAGGGCCACTGGGTCTGAATCTGCAAACGCCAAATACTTGGCTCCATGCCTCTCTTGAGAGCGAATAACTAGCTCTCTACCAGCCTGAAGCTTAGCTTTGGGGATCGTAAATTCTTCAAGGAGAGGCTCGTCTTCACCCGGTTTCATGTCTTTATCTAGGACAACTGGTTCAGCTACAGAGACAAAGTTATCGCCATCTAAATAACCAATGGTATACTTAGAGCCTGCCATATAAGGGGATGGCACTTTAAACTCCAGTTTAGCATTACCCTCAGGATCATTTCTCAGCTGCTTAAATTCTATAACCTTACGGCTTTTTTTGCTTGTCTCCTTATCTACCTTGCTAGAGCTGCCGGAGGTACTAATCCCTTCGTAGATATACTTAACAACCCGGGCCTGACCAATGTATTTCACACCGGTAAAGTCTTTGTGGCCTCTTCCAGTCTTATCTTCACGCCGGACATCATCAGCAATGGCATTGCCATCCTCATCTACATACTTTTCTACGACCACATTCACATCATCCGAACTGTACTCTTTGCCTTGCCAGTCCTTGGGATTAGGGCTGTGATCTACAGTAGCCTCAAGCATATCTGCAAAAAACCAGTCGCTTCTGTTGAGGTCTGTATAGGGATTATCTGCATAGTACTTGTCTGCCTGCTCTTCTGTTAACTGTCTACCGGTCACCCGGTTAATAACAGAAACTGTCTCCGCCCGAGTGATATGGTTTTCAGGCTTAAAACTGCCATCCGGGTAACCGCTCACCCATTTATTAGCAGCTGCAAGAGCAATATCATTGGAATACCACTTATCCTTATATACATCTGAAAAACTAAAGCTCTTGTTGGTAACCCTATCATTGCTATCGTTAAACTGCTTTGGATTAAAACGGTTGGCTAGGGCGGTTAACTCAGCCCTTGTAATGGGGTCATTGGGCCTAAATTTACCGTCTTCGCCGCCTACAATACCGCTTTCATACATTTGCTTTAAGGGCTTAATATACCAAGCATCCTCGCTCACATCTGAGAACATCCCCGGTTTCCACTCTCTTGTTGCTTTAGGAAAGTGGCCATCATATAGCCTGTAAAAGATAGCCGTAGCTTCAGCCCGGGTCATATATCTAAAAGGCCTGACCGTCTTATCCGGGTAGCCTACAAGGTAGGTTAAGTTCTTGTTGAGATATAGGTTCGTGACGTCTTGCTCATAGGTCTTGAATTCGTAACCGTCAATATCCTTGGCCTTGTATTCGGCATCCGGCTTTTCCTTGTAGGTATTCGGCTCAGCCAACTGTTTACCACTTATGCCGTTAACATAACTCTCTACAACCTTAATCGTCTTTTCCGGATCCTCTTTGTCGTTGGCTGCCATAGCAGCAGAGGGCAAGACACTTGTCAGCCCAAAGGACGCAATTAGAACGGATGCAGCAACTCTTCTAATTCTCTTTGACATGATAAAGCTCCTTCCTTAGTTTTGTGCAATATTTACAGTTCTATCTCAACGTCAACCTAGGCTTACTCCTCTATCAAGCAGACTACTGCCCTTTCATCATTGCTACGATTAGAGCAGGTAGATAGGATGATGGTTTGCTTGTTTTCGTAAAGCTCTGCTTCAGCCTGAATAGATGACCTATTCCTGAGCATTTCTAGGTAACGAGCGTAATCATCGTCCGGCACATTCCGGTATACAGCATTTACGTCAGCTCTGTTATTGGTGTCTAACATAAAGGCTGAGAAGACCTTGTACCGCCTTTTAATGCCACCCTCAGCCTTGTAAAATTCAAAGACCGGGTGGTCATTGACATAGGCCGGTTCGTCCAAATACTTATGCAAGAGAGAAAACTTAACCGGGTTGGCATAACTTTGGTTATGTCCATAAAGGATAATGTTGTTTCCTGCATAGATCTTAGACCGGTGGTCTGCAAAGATCGTGCCATATTCCGTTGCAGCCCCATCAAATCGCTTGTCTAGATAGGTTTTATTATCCTCAACCTGAACAACAGGGTAGTTAATGATTGTACCCGGGAGCCTTATCCAGCCTACCGTGTCCGGATTACGCTCCTTTAGGGCTGCAAAGTCAATATCCAAGAGAGAGTCCTCTGCCTGCTGAGTGACTTCTTTACCCAGCCCCTTGTCGAAGTTCATATCTTGCCGGTTTTGCATATGAGCATAGCCGGCAAAGGATAGGGCAACCACAGCTAGTAAAAGACATAGGCCGGACAGCCACTTAAAAGCGGAAGCCACGGCAAATATTCCTTTTAGCGTATTTTTGGTAGATGGTATAAGAAAGGCCACTTAGGGCAATGAGGATGGCGCTAATAACACCAAAGACCTTGGCCTTATCTGTAAGACCAGTTTGCGGTACATTTTCCCCACTGCTAAAGAGACCGCCACTGTTGCCGCTTGTTGGCGTGCCACTGTTACCAGTCTGTCCGACTACCGCTTGTTGGTCGCTTTTAGTGGCTTCTGTGGCTGTGGTGGTTTCCCCGGAGACATTGAAGTCAGGGTCAATGCTCACTTGATATTTTTTATCATCTTTGGCATAGCCTTGGGCTGGTTTGGTTTCTTGGTAGGTGTAAGTGCCGGATTGGTCAGGTGAGAAGTACACCCGGCCCTTGTCATCCGTTAAGTCCTTAAACACTTCTTTGTTATCCTTATCCCACACGGTGATTTCGGCGCCCTTAATGACATAGCCTTCCTTGTCAGTCCGAGTGAGAACGATAGTCCCCTCTTTGATGCCCTGGCCAGCTTGACCTTCCTTCGTTTCGGAGGTTTCTCGTTTTTCCTTGAGGTCTGCCTTATTTTCCTTGTTGTCTTTGTTTTCGGTTACGCTCGCTGCCTTGTGTTCTTCAGCTGTTTCCTTAGTGGCATCTCCGCTGGTGATTTTTTCGTAAGCTTCCGGCACACCTTCAGCCATTCCGCTTAAAAGCTCCCGGTAGGCAACGAGGGTAGCATACTCTTCTTGGTTAGAGAGTTTTTTTACAGTTTCCCCATAAGCCTCTAAATTAGTCCTAGACCCGTTGGTAATCTCTTCTTCAATCACCTTAGCAGCCTCTTTCAGGCTTTCCTTTTCAGGAGGGCTAAACTGGCTTTCCTTCGCAAGCGTGTAGTAATCCAAGGTTTTATTGAGCTTGTCTTTGAGTTCGCTTGTACTCACTAGATTGGTCTTAACCTCTTCCCTGCTATCATCCTTGCCTTGTTCTTGGTCTGTAGCGGCTCTATCTGCATGGTGTTCTGTAAGCTCGCTACTTGTTTTCTCCAGACTTACTGTCGCATCTGCCGCTTGAGCCGGTAGGCTTAAAATCGGCGCTAGGCCCAGCATAAGGGCAAGTACAGCAGCAGGGATCTTCTTTCTTGTAGACATGACAAGTGCCCCCTTCCTTATTCTTGGATTAGTCTGTCTAACATGAACGCCCTATCTTGCCGGCGCTTATAAGCATATTTACTAACTGCCGCACAGAAAATAGCGAGTGCGACAACCTTTTTCTTGGTCATAGCCATAAATGAATCCCCCCTCTCTAAAAGACTTATTTAGGCTTTACTCCTCATATTTATCTAAAAAGGCTAGGGCTGCTGAAGAGGCTTTGGAAAGTTGCAAGAGCCTGCCTCGCAAATCCGGTATGTCTACGTGTTCCAAGTTATCCCACGGGATATCTACAAGGCAGTCATACTGATCACAGACGTCATTCAAAAACACGCCCAAGTCCATATGAAAATCTTCTTGACGAGAAACGTTAAAGCTTTTCACCTCGTTATAGCTGGCGCCTAGGATATCTGTATAATCAAACCAATTTTTCATCAAAAATCCAGCAAGGAAACCCCCAACTTTAGCTGTGGGGAGGAATTGCCGTTCACATCCTTTCTGTTAATGTTGTTTTTCTTGCTTCTACAAACTGTAGCTTCTTGTAGGATATGGAGCCTTTATTGACCTTGTTTCCCTTTAAATCCCTAATGTCAAATGCTCCGGTCTGT
>NZ_JBJUVG010000020.1:0-15517 GCF_046097595.1 Peptococcus simiae | reverse complement strand
AAATGTAAGAGAACCTTTTATTTAATTTATAATTCATCATTTTCTAGAATTATTTTTTTCAACTCTAATCCGATTCTAGTGACTATAGTAGTTACTAGAGCATTTCCCATGAAGAAATACCGCATTCGATCGGATACTTGGGAGATTTTGCCATCATCTAGTTGTTTATATTTCGTCCAGTCATCAGGAAAATCTTGTAAACGTTCGGCTTCAATAGGGGTTAAGAACCTATATCTTCCGTTGATTTTTAGTAAATGCGTTGATCGGTTGGTTGTACCTTCAGAAGTCAACATAGTTCGTCCAGGTAAATCAAGACTGTCATACTCGCTCATTCCACCTTCTGAAAAAGTATATGTATGGCCAGACTCTGATTGTCGTTCGATTTTCTTGGGGCCTCTTAAATATTTAAACTTCATAATCTGCTCTTTAGAGAGATAATATTTTTCTGGAATAACGGATTCATCTTGTAGGATATCACCTAAGGTTAACTTTTTTTCAGATTCTATAGCCCTAGTTTCTGCACTATATACATAGCCATGGCGCATAATCCCGGAGTTCCACATTTTTCCTGCTTGATAGTTATCAGATACTTGTTTTATATCTCTATCAAGCTGAACGAATTTTTTTTGGTTTTTTACGATATCGTTCTCTACAGGGAATTGTCTGGCAAATAAGCCTTCTTTAAAAATATAATTCTTATACGTAGAAAATTCTTTTTCATCGAACAAACTTAACTGAGTATTTTTTTCATAAGATTGTTCAATCCTATTTGCCCATGGAGTGGTATTATGGTAAATAAAAAAGAATACGCGACGTCTACGTTGTGCACGGCCATAATCAGCGGCATTGATGACTCTCCATTCGACAGAATACCCTAGCTGATTAAACGCAGCAAGCATGACTGCAAAATCGCGTCCTCTTTGTTTTGACGGTGCTTTAAGCAATCGATCAACGTTTTCTAGAATCAGATATTTGGGTTTAATAATCTCGGTAGCACGAATTATTTCCCAAAATAAAACACCTTTTTTTCCCTCAATACCCAGTTCATTTTTTTTACTACGTGCCACAGAATAATCCTGGCAAGGAAATCCACCGACAATCATTGAGACGCCTGCGTTTTTCATTTCTAAAAACTTATCATCAGGAATTTGGGCTACGTCACTTGGTAAGTGCTCCATATCAGGGAAACGATAAACACCCACCTCATAGGCATCTTGAGATTTTCGAGAAGGCTCAAATTGATTTGAATAACTTGTTTTATAGAAATCGGGGTCAGCGTTATTTAGACCTAGGATAAATCCACCAACCCCGTCAAACATCGAAAATATTTTCATGTATTGACTCCTTATACATTAAGAACATATATTCTCTGCTGAATATTATACTATAAATAAACTAAAAGATCAAGGTTCTTATTATTCAAGAATAAATTAGTGAAGAGTGAGGCGTATAATGGAAAAATCAAAAAGTAATTATGATTCAACGAGCCCGGAATCCATATATGATTATGCCAAGAGCTTAAAAGGTAAAAAATTTACGGATGTTATTCAAGAGAATACTGATGATGTGGCATATGCTTTAAATCGAATGGAATACTTTAATAATGTTAGAGCAAAAGGTGGCTTAGGAAACCTAATAGAAGAATTTTATTTTGGTATTGAGCCAAATAGTAGTCCCTTACCAGACTTTCAAGATGCTGGGGTAGAATTGAAGGTAACACCGTATAAGCGTAATAAAAATGGAAGTTATAGTGCAAAAGAGCGGCTAGTGATAGGGATGATTCCTTATAATAAGCCCGTGCCTTTAAATTTTGAAGCCTCTCATGTTGCAGAAAAGCTAGCACTTGTTTTATTTATTTTTTATGAATATCAGTCTAATCAACAACGAGTTGACTATAAAATAAACTACATATATTTATTTAGCTTATTTAGCGAAGCTTTTTCTAAGGATTTAGAGATAATTAAAGACGACTATGAAATTATTATTAATAAAATTAAGCAAGGTAAGGCTCATGAGTTATCTGAAGGCGATACAATGTATCTTGGTGCCTGTACCAAAGGGATGACTGCAGAAAAGAGTCTACAGCCTCAGTATTACAATCCAAGTGTAGAGGCTAAACGTCGAGCTTTTTCTCTCAAACAAGGCTATATGACACTGTTTTTGAATAAGTACGTTATCGGAGATATTGAAACTTATCAAGCCATAGTTGAGAATGTTCAATCTCAACAGGAATTTGAAAATATTGTATTAGGACGCATACAAAAATATAAGGGCTTTACGGAACAAGAACTTATTAATGAATTTAACATATCCAACTCAAAAGCTAAAAATAACTTTAGCATCATTGCAATGCGAATGCTGGGAATCACCTCAAGTCAAGCCGAGGAATTTGTTAAATCAAATACGGTTGTAAAAACCATTCGCGTTGAAGCAAATAATAAAATTAAAGAAAGCATGTCTTTCTTTAATATTGAATTTAAAAAATTCGCTGCAGTAGATTGGGAGGATTCCAAAACCTACGAATACTTTTCCAGTCACAAATTCTTGTTTATTATTTTCAAAAAAAATCAGGATGAATATGTATTGGAAAGGGCCATGTTTTGGCATATGCCTGTATCAGATTTAGAGGGGGACTTAAAAAAGGAATGGCTAGCTAACCAGAAGGAAGTTATTGAAGGTGTTAAGTTTAAGATATCGGGAAATACGATTCGTAATAGTTTGCCAAAGGCAAAGGATACACGTATTTTTCACTTAAGACCGCGGGCTGCAAAATCGGCCTATTTAATCCGGAATTTATCATTTGCCAAGGGTAATATTGAAAAAGATGGGGATGAGTTACCCAATGGGGATTATATGACGAGACAAACTTCCTGGTTAAATAAAGGGTATATTGAAAAAATAATCAACGTATAATTTTTTAGCCGCAGCTGCGGCCTTTTTTTGTGCCCGGGGGCGTGCTACAATGGGGGCATTAGGAGGCGCTATGAAAAGAAGGAATATACCGGTAGTAACGGGGTTAAGTCTGGGCGTTATGCTCAACCCCTTGAATAGCTCGATGATTGCCCTGGCCCTGTACAGTATCCAGCAGGATTTTGCCCTGCCTCTGGCGACGGTGACCTGGCTGGTCACTGCCTTTTACCTGGCCAGCATGGTTGGCCAGCCCCTGATGGGCCGGCTGGGGGATATGGCCGGCCATAAGCGGCTCTTTCTTTTTGGGCTGAGCCTGGCCCTGCTGGCGGCCCTGGGTGGGGCCTGGGCACCGACCTTTGTCTTTCTCCTGGTCATGCGGATTATCCAGAGCCTGGGGACCAGCCCCCTCTTTCCCTGTGCCAATGCAACGGTCAACCGGGTCTATGAGCAAGAGAAGGGGGAGATGGTCGCCCTCATGGCTACGGTAAATGCGGCCATGGCGGCGCTGGGCCCCTCAATTGGCGGCCTGGCCATTGCCTGGTGGAGCTGGCAGGGGATTTTCCTGGTGAATATTCCGGTGATTCTCCTGGCGCTTTTTCTTTGCTGGCGGTTTTATCCGGCCGATGAAACGGCTCTCCGGCTCGACCGGCGGCTCCTGAAAGAGGTGGACTTGCCTGGGGTCTTTTTCTTCACCATGACGGTGCTCTGCCTGGTGGGCTTTATCCTCACCTTAAAGGATGGAGGCCAATGGTGGATTTTACTGACAGGGCTTGCAGCTCTGGTCTTTTTTTGGCGTCGGGAGCGGCGGACGGCCAAGCCCTTTATTGACCTGGGCCTCTTTCGCCGCTACCCCATGATTGGCCTGAGCCTGGTAATGAACCTCCTGGTCAATGTCTACTACTATATTATTTTCTTCGGCTTGCCCTTGTATCTTCAGACGGTTATGGGCTTTTCTGCGGGGAAGAGTGGGCTCATCATGCTTTCCTGTGCCGGGGTATCCATGCTAGTAGGGCCGCCGGTTGGCCGGTATGCGGACCGGGTGGGCTATGAAAGGGCCCTGGCCTTTGGGGTCCTGGTCCTGGCCCTGACCGGGGTCTTGTTCAAGGTCTTTTTCCTGGGCCATGGCCTGGGGGTGATCATCGCCCTCATGGCCTTTTCCGGCCTGGCCTATGGGGCCTTAAATGTTACCGTCCAGCTGGCACTCATGCGGCATACGCCGGGGGACTATACGGGGATGGCCATAGGCCTCTTGCAGTCATCCCGTTACTTAGGAGCCATTGGCTCCAGTGTGGCCCTGGCAGTCATGGTCCATGGGGATATGACCCGGGGCATGTTTGCGGGCCTGCTGGATATGATGATGGTTGCCGGCCTGCTCTTGCTGGCCCTATGGGCCCTGGCCAGGCGGCGGCATGCGGTCTAACCCTTATTCAGGGAAAGCAGTGGAAGGATAGAGATATTAGGAGGGGAAGGAATGGAGACACGGGTAGCTATTGTCAGTATCATAGTCCATGACAAGGCCCAGGTGGAGCTTTTAAACAGGCTCCTGCACCGCTACAGTGACTGGATCATCGGGCGGATGGGCCTGCCCTACCGGGCCAAGGACATCAATATTATCGCCATCGCCATGGATGCTCCCCAGGCTGAGATCAGCGCCTTGTCCGGTAAGATTGGTGCCCTGGAGGGAATCAAGGCCAAGGTTTGTTATGCAGATAAGGGGCAGGTCTGTCATGGGGCCTAGGGAAGCGGCCTGCCTGGAAAGGTTGGTCCGAGCAGGGCGCCTATCGGCGGAGGACTGGGCTGTCCTGCTGGCGGCCCGGACCCAGCCGGCTTTTTTGGAGGCCCTGGCCCCCCTGGCCCAGGCAAGGGCCCAGGCCACCTACGGCAAGACCGTTTACATCCGGGGCCTCATTGAACTGACCAATATCTGCCAGAACAATTGCTACTACTGCGGTATCCGCCGGGACAACCGGGAGGTCAGCCGCTACCGGCTCAGCGAGGATCAGGTGCTGGAGGCCTGTGAGGCTGGCTACCAGGCCGGCTTTCGGACCTTTGTCCTCCAGGGGGGTGAAGACCCCTACTGGACGGATAACCGCTTGGTGCCATTCATTCAGGCTATTAGGCACCGCTTTCCCGATTGTGTCCTGACCCTATCCCTGGGGGAAAGGTCCCGGGAAAGCTATGCCAGGCTTTACGCAGCCGGGGCCCGGCGCTACCTGCTCCGGCATGAAACCGCTGACCCGGCCCACTATAGCCGGCTCCACCCGGACGAGATGTCCCTGGCCCGGCGGCTGGAGGCCCTAGCGGACCTCCAGGCCCTGGGCTTCCAGGCCGGCTGCGGGATGATGGTCGGGTCGCCCGGCCAGGGGACCAGCCAGTTGGTCCAGGACTTTTTATTTATCCAGGACTTCCAGCCCCAAATGGTGGGTCTGGGGCCCTTTATCCCCCACCATGCCACCCCCTTTGCCGACCAGCCGGCTGGCGGGGTTACCGAAACCCTGGTTATCCTGGCCCTGGTCCGCCTGCTCCTGCCCAAGGTGCTCCTACCGGCCACGACGGCCCTGGCCACCTTGGACCCCCGGGGCCACCTGGCCGGTATCGCTGCGGGCTGTAACGTGATCATGCCCAACCTATCGCCGCCCTCGGTCCGGAAGGACTACAGCCTCTACGACGGCAAGCGGTCCTCTGGCACAGAGGCGGCGGAAAATGTCCAGGCCCTGGCCGCTGAATTGGCGACGGTCGGTTACCGGATTGCCGTTCAGGCCGGGAACCACCCTGATTTTTAGCAAGGAATCTTATTCAGGGGTGAGGCCTATTTTATGACGACCAAGACAAATGGATATACAAGCAAGCATACAGAGGATCTGATGAGAAAGCCAAGGCTGACTCAAAAGAGAGGAGTAATTCAAATGACAAAACAAGTGGTGTACGATGTCGCCTCTAAAGAGGCGGAAGCCTTCATCAACCACGCGGAAATTCTGGACTGCCTGGCCTGGGCCGATGCCCATCGGGACGACGAAGCCCTTATCGATGCAACCCTGGAGAAGGCCCGTCTGCGGAAGGGGCTCAACCACCGGGAGGCCCTCCTCTTGCTGGACTGCAACATTCCGGAAAAGGTAGAGGCCATCATGGCCCTGGCCAAGGAAATCAAGCGGGACTTCTATGGGGACCGGATTGTTATGATGGCGCCCCTTTACCTATCCAATTACTGCGTCAACGGCTGCCTTTACTGCCCCTACCATGCACCGAACAAGACCATCCACCGGAAAAAACTGACCCAGGAAGAGGTGGCCAAAGAGGTCATCGCCCTCCAGGATATGGGCCACAAACGTCTGGCCATTGAAGCCGGTGAGGACCCGGTAAACAACCCCCTGGACTATATCATCGACTGCATTCATACCATTTATAATACCAAGCATAAGAATGGGGCCATCCGCCGGGTCAATGTCAATATTGCCGCCCTGTCCGTTGAGGACTTCAAGCGGCTCAAGGCCGCTGACATCGGCACCTATGTCCTCTTCCAGGAAACCTACCATAAAGAGAACTACGAAGCCCTCCACCCGACCGGGCCCAAGCACAACTACAAGTGGCATACCGAGGCCCATGACCGGGCCATGGAGGCCGGCATTGATGACGTGGGCCTGGGCGTCCTGTATGGCCTGGAAAGCTACCGCTATGAATTTGTCGGCCAGCTCATGCACGCTGAACATCTGGAGGCGGTCTTTGGCGTAGGCCCCCATACCATCTCGGTCCCCCGGGTCCGGCCGGCCGATGACATCGACCCCACCAGCTTTGACAACAGCCTGACCGATGACCGCTTTGTCCAGTTGGTGGCGGCCCTGCGGATTGCTGTACCCTATACGGGGATGATCATGAGTACCCGGGAAAGCCAGGACATCCGCCGTCGCTGCCTGGAAGTGGGGATCAGCCAGATCAGCGGCGGGTCCCGGACCAGCGTTGGCGGTTATGCGGAAGAAGAAAAGCCGGAAGACAACAGCGCCCAGTTTGACGTCAATGACACCCGGACCCTGGATGAGGTGGTCCACTGGCTCATGGACTTGGGCTATGTGCCCTCCTTCTGTACGGCCTGCTACCGGGCCGGCCGGACCGGTGATCGCTTTATGGCCCTGTGCAAGAGCGGGCAGATCCAAAACTGCTGCCTGCCCAATGCCCTCATGACCCTGAGAGAATACCTGGATGACTACGCCTCCGAGGCCACTAAGGCCGTCGGTGAGCGGGTCATTGACGACCAGTTACAACACATTGATAACGAAGAAGTCCGCCGGATAACAGCGGACCACATCCATGATATTGACGCCGGCAAAAGGGACTTCCGTTTCTGATGGCCGGGCTCATGGATACCCCCCGCGGCGACCGGCCCACCATTGGCCTGGTCGGCCGGCGGAATGCCGGTAAAACCAGCCTCTTTAATGCCCTCCTGGGCCAGGCCGCCGGCATCGTCAGCGACCAACCCGGCACTACCACCGACGCCCACCGGGTCAATACCGAATGGCCGGGCGTCGGCCCGGTGACCCTCATTGATACCGCCGGCTTTGACGATACCGGTGACCTGGGTGCCCTCCGGGTGGCTAAGACCGAGGCCCTGGCCAAGGGCCTGTCCCTGGCCATCCTGGTTTTTGCCACTGGCGATACAGAAGAACTGGCCCGCTGGCAGGCTCTCCGGGCGCAAGGCCCGGCCCTGCCTGTCCTCTCCCAGGGGGATAAGCCCGGCCGGGCCACCCTGGCAGCGGCCTTGTCGGAACAAATAGGGGAAGCGGTCATCCTGGTCAGCGGCCAGACCGGCCAAGGACTGGACCAGTTGCGCCAGGCCGTCCGGGCCCTCCTGCCGACCGAAGAGGCCATCTATATTACCGGTGACCTGGTCCGAGCCGGCGATCGGGTGGTCCTGGTCATGCCCCAGGACCAGGCCGCGCCCAAGGGCCGGCTCATCCTGCCCCAGGTCCAGACCATTCGCGAACTCTTGGACCGGGCCGCCCTGCCCATCTGCAGCACGCCCGAAACCCTGCCGGCCGCCCTGGCGGCCCTCCAGGCCCCGCCGGACCTGATGATTACTGATAGCCAGGCCTTTGCCCAGGTGGCGGCTCTCTGCCCGGCGGAGACCGTCCTGACCTCCTTTAGCGTCCTCTTTGCCAGCTATAAGGGCCGGGCGGACGTCTTTGCCCAAGGGGCCCAGCGGCTCCTGGCCCAGCCGGCCCCGGCCCGGATCCTCATTGCAGAGGCCTGCAGCCATACCCCGACCTCCGAAGATATTGGCCGGGTCAAGCTGCCCCGGCTCCTGCGGAAAAAATTAGGGGAGGGGGTCCACCTGGATATTGTCGGCGGGGACGACTTCCCCAGCGACCTCAGCCCCTATGACCTGGTTATCCACTGTGGGGCCTGTATGTTCACCCGGTCCTATGTCCTGGCCCGGATTGCCGCCTGCCAGGCGGCCGGGGTCCCCATCACCAATTACGGCATGGCCATTGCCGGCCTGACCGGCATCCTCTCCCAGGTTACCCTGCCGGATGGGAGCCGGCTGGAAGCGCCTATTGACAAGCCTTAACCAGTCCAATATACTAAAACTATCCTAGATGTAGTCTCGGCTTACTTAAATTTTACCTTGAAAGAAGGCGACACCATGTATAAGAAAATCCTCGCAGCGGGCCTGACCCTGGCCTTTTGTGCCTCCGTTGGTCCGGCAGCGGCATTTGCAGCCCTCCCAGCTCCGGAAACCCCGGCCAAAAGCACCGATACCGCCCGCATTGAGCAGCCCAGCTTCTACCTGACCCTGCAAAAGGGGTCTGAAGCCAGCCAGGTCTCCGTTATCGCCCATGCCAAAACAGACGACCAGCTGCTTTTACGCCGGGCCAAGGCAGATGGCAAGTGGACCAATGTCGCTGAACCGGTCAAGGTCAAGGCCAATGATACCAAGGCCTGGCTCAACCTGCCCCGGCAGGACGTCGACGGCAGCTACTTTTCCTACCAGGTCGTAGCCCTGGCCACCGTTGGTGATAACTCTCCGGCCATCCGGGTGACCCTGGATGCCACCGGCAAGGACCGGATGTTGGCTGAAACCGCTCCGATAACAGCAGCTGCCCTTGTAGCGAAACCGGGACAAGACCCGGCCAAACCGGGTGAAGGCCAAGCTACCGATCCGGCAGCCAAGCCGGCTGACCCCGCTAAACCGGGAGAGGCCGCTAAGCCCACGGAAAAAGACCCCAAAGACCAAAAAGATAACAAAGATAATAAAGACAACAAGGATAACAAGGACCAAAAGACCAACAATACGACCAATAAGAGCAACACCGCTAAAAGCACCACCGGCAGGACCTCCAGTCCTTCATCCACTTCCAAGACCAGCTCCAGCAGCAGTAAGAGCGTGCCCAAGACCGGTCAGCTTGGCTTAGCGGTTCCTGTCGGCCTCCTCTTGGCCGGTAGCGGTCTGGCCCTCCTACGCCGCCGTGACTAAAGCCGCCTATACAAAAAACGCACCCGGCCGGGTGCGTTTTTTTCTTGGACAAGGTTCAGAAAAGGGTGTTTTTTGATTAGCCCCTATAAAAAAGGGTATATAGAAAAGGAAAGTAAAGCTCAAGACATTCGAGGAGGAAATACCATGTCCGTTCATTATGAAACCCAATTTACCAACGTTGGTGGCCGTGTCGGTGAGTCCGTCGCTATTGACAATACCTTTAAGCTGGAACAACCCAATGAAGACGGGAAGATGAACCCCGGGTCCACCAACCCGGAACAACTCTTTGCAGCTGCCCTGGCTTCCTGTTACAACGGCGCCTTCCTCTACCACATGGAAGAAGCCGGCAAGGAAAGCGAAGTGAAGTTCATCGTTACTGTTTACCTGGAAGATGACCCCAACTATGAAGGCACCATGCGGGTCCGCTGCGAATGCAAGGTAAATGCCCCTCAACTGACCAAAGAAGAAATCAAAGACTTCCTCGAAAAGGCGCAAACCACCAGCCCTTATACCAAGATGTTCAAGGGTGGCGCGATTTTAGAAAATGTGATTGAATAAGATCCACTAAAAAAGCTCAACATCCAGCACTAAGAAAAGCCGGACATAAGGTTCCGGCTTTTGGCTTGGTGTGAATCGTTGAGCTTTTTTTATTTGCTGGTGGGCTTACTTGGCCCGGTCGGCCGGCGTCGGGCGGGTTAAGATGAGGACCGCCGCAATGATAATGACAAAGCCCACAATATCCATAGGGGTGAACCGGGTCCCCATCCAAAAGTGGGAGAAAAGGGCTGCAGAGACCGGTTCTACACAGGCCAGAATGGAGGCCCGGACCGGCCCGATGAGGTTGACCCCGTATAAGAAGAGGCTGAAACTCATGACCGTCCCAATGAGGACCAGGCCGACCAGGCCAAAGACCATTCCCCCGTCCCAGCTAATGGCCTCGCCCCAGGGGCGGGTGAAGAGGAAGAAGACCAGGCCGCCGATGAACATCCCCCAGCCGGTGACTGTTAAGGACCCATGGCGGCCCAGGATTCCCCGTGGTAGAATAGTATAAAGGGCCAGGGCGAAGGCCGAGCTCAGCCCCCAGACCAGGCCAGCCATAGAGAGGACCAGGTTGGAGGGGTGGCCGTGGGTGGCCAGCAGGAAGACACCAAGGATCACACAGATGATGGAAATGGCCTCAAAGGGATAGGGCCAGCGCTTATAGGTTAGGCAGGACCAGCCCAGGATAAAAATAGGGGCTGAATACTGTAGGACCGTCGCTGTTCCGCTATTGGTCAGGCTGATGGCCACCAGGTAGGTGTACTGGACACTCATGAGGCCAAAGATGGCAAAGATAAGCAGCCGTTTTAAATCATAGCTGTCCTTTAAGATGGTCAGAGGGTGGGCGGCCTTGCCCCGGAAAAACTGGATCCAGCAAATGGAGAGTAAGATGCCGCCTGCGGTCAGCATCCGGAAGGCGGTCAGCCACTCACTGGAGACATCCCGCGTTTTAAAAAGGAATTCGCTGCAGGTGCCTGAAAAGCCCCAGCAGATGGCCGCAAAGAGGACCAGAAAGGTCCCTAAGCGACGGTTTTTTTCTTTAGTCATTGTCATCACCTAAAAACCATACTATCATATGAAGAACCGGTCATTCAAGGGGCTAGACCTGGTATTTGGCCCGGCCCGGCGTGTTTTTTTCGGCCGGGTTACTGGAGCTGCCGGCAGTTCAAGGAGGCGTATATGAAGGGTTTTGCACTTAGGTCCAGGGCTCAACGGTTTGAGCCGGCCAGTCGCTACTTATTATGTATTTTTGGGGCGGTTTTATATGGGATTGGCCTGAATATTTTTGTCGGTCCCATCCACCTCTACATGGGTGGGGTCACCGGTATTGCCCAGATTGGAAATACCCTGTCATCCCAGCTCTTGGGGATCCAGATGAATATGACCGGTTACGTGGTCTTCATCATCAATATCCCCCTTTTGTTCATGGCTTATAAGTATATGAACCGGATTTTCTTTGTTAAGACCATCATTACCATTATTGCGGAAATGGCCGCCTTTTCCTGGATTCCCATTCCGGCAGCCCCCCTCTTGGATGACCCCTTGACCCTGTCCGTTATCGGGGGGATTATTAGCGGCTTCGGTTGTGGCCTGATCCTCCGCTACGGAGGGTCTTCCGGCGGGGTGGATATTCTAGGCGTTTACGCAGCCATGAAGAACCCCAACATCAGCGTCGGGACCCTGTCCCTTATCTTGAGCGCCCTGGTCTTTGTCTACTGTGCCTTTGTTTACCCCTTTGAAACGGTGGCCTACTCGGTTATCTACACCCTGATTACCACCTTTGTTTATGAAAAGGTTTACCTGCAAAACATCAAGGTGAGTGTCCTGGTCATTACCAAGCAGCCGGAGCACTGGGTCTATATCAACAATGTCCTGCAAAGAGGGGCAACCTTCTGGCGGGGGATTGGGGCCTACTCCGGTACCGATACCTATATTATTTTCTCGGTGGTCAGCAAGTATGAAATGCCAATCCTGCGGCGCTACCTCCGGGAAAAGGACCCCAATTCCTTTATGGTGGCCTGGGACCAGGTCACCGTCAATGGGCACTTCCAAAGTCACTTATTTTCCTAGGAGGCGGCGAAGCGATTGGACGAACAAACCTGGCTTTTAGATGACTTTAATGTGGACTATACCGGCCACCTGTCCCTGGCAGGCATTTTACGCTTTTTTGCCAAGACGGCGGCCCAGGCCCCGGACCAGCAGGCCGCCCAAGACATCTTGGACCGGCTGGCCCTCCCCTGGACCTGGATGATGACCGACTTATCCCTGGCAATGACTCGGCTACCGGCCCTGGCCAGCCCCCTTACCGGAGCCACCCACTGCCTGGGCAATGACCAGCTCCATATTTATAGGGACTACAGCTTGAGGGATGGCCGGGGCCCCTGCGTCACTGGCCGGATTGCCTGGCTCCTGGTAGAGGCCCGGAGCCGGCGGCCGGTCCGGACCAGGGACTACCCGGCTGATTTAAGGGCCATCCTCCCCGCCTTGGCCGGTCCTCGGCCGGCCATGCGGGTCCGCTTTCGCCTGACCGATGCCTTTGCTCCGGCTGGCGATTTCACGGCGGACTTCTCCCACCTGGATATGAACCGGCATGTCAACCATATTTGCTATATCAACTGGGTTCAGGATGCCCTCTGGCGGGCCTTTCCCCGGCCGGGCGAGATGACCGGCTTTCAGATCAGCTGGCTCAAGGAAGTCCGCCTCCATGAAAAGCTCCACTTTTATGTCCGCCGGGATGGCAGCAGCTATGAGGTCCTGGGGCAAAAGGTCGATGGCGACCCCTGCATCCGGTCCCTTATCCAGACCCGGCCAGCCCTTGCTTAGGACTTGTCAGCTGGTCCGGGCGCTGTTATAATACAGGAACAAGAGGAGGAGATTATATGGAAACAGCTGTTAAAAGAGAGGACGCCATCGCCCTACTCAAAGAATACAACCCGGACCCCTTTCATATGGTCCACGCCCTAACGGTGGAAGGGATCATGGACTATATGGCCGAGGCCCTCGGCTACGGAGAGGACAAGGACTTTTGGGCCATGGCCGGCCTGCTCCATGATGTCGACTTCGGGACTTACCCGGAAGAACACCTCCAGCATGCCCCGCGGCTTTTGGCCTCTATCGGTGCCGAAGCACCCCTGGTCCATGCGGTCATGTCACATGGCTATGGGATTTGCTCAGAGGTGGCCCCTGAACATGAAATGGAGAAGGTCCTCTTTGCCATGGACGAGTTAAGCGGGATCATCTGGGCCGGCTTGCTCCTGCGGCCCTCCGGGACCCTCCAGGACATGGAGGTTAAAAGCGTTAAGAAAAAATTTAAGGATAAACACTTTGCCGCCGGTTGCAACCGCGACATCATCCGCCGGGGTGCCGACCAGCTGGGCTGGGACTTGGCCGACCTCCAGGCCCGGACCCTGGAAGCTATGAAGGCCGATGAAGACCGGCTGCGGGCCGAAGTGGCCCGGTGGGCCCCGGGCTACCGGCTGCCGGAAATCAAAGAAGGCTAAAAAAAACTGGCTACTATCGCAAGATAGCAGCCAGTTTTTTGCTTGTTCAGCTAAAAGTTGCCTAAGCCCCTTCTTCCAGGGCCGGCAGGAAGGCCATCGCCAGGACGGCCAAGGCCATGCAGGCTCCGGCCGCTAAGAAGGCCGGTCCCGGCGCATTGCCCGTTAGGGGGAGGATGATATGTCCCGGAATAAGGACCGCCCCCAGGAGCTGGAGGCTGGCAATGAGTCCCCCGGCCGTACCGGCAAACTGCATGCCAACCCCTTTGAGACTGAGGGGGATGGCTAGTAAGAGAGGGAAAATCCCACTGGTGGTAAAGCCGCAGAGGAAGAGTCCCGCGGCCAGCAAGATCCCGGCCGGCAGCTGCCAGGCAAAGGCCAGGGCCAGGGCCCCTAGGGCCACAATCAACACAATGGCCCGGCGCAAGCCGCCCAACCAGCCGGCAATATAGGGGGTGGAAAAGCTCCCAACAATGGCCCCGACGCTGATCATAGCGCTATAAAAGCCGGCTGTCGCCGGTGAAAAGCCCTTGGTTGCCAGGGCGGTGGGCATGGTGGCATTAATTAAGAGGGCCGCCCCCATGATAAAGCAGAGGGCCAGGCCGGTGACCCAGACCCCCCGGTGGCGGATAACCGCCTGGAGGCTCCTTTTCAGAGAGAGCCCGTCCGGCTCTTCCACCACCGCCGTCGGTGCAATGAGGAGCCACCAGGCCGGAACGGCGATAACTGCTAAAATACCGGCAATCCAATAGGCTGTCCGGATAGAGGGCAGGAGGGCGGTGGTCGCCATGCCCACCGTCATCCCTAGGCAGCCCAGGGCCATGGCTAAGCCCATCATCCGGTGGGCCCGGCTCGGCGAAAAATGAGCCCCGAAAATCTTGGCTGCATTGGCATTGATAAAGGCCGGCCCAAAGCCGGAAAAGAGCATGGCCCAGAAAAAGATGCTGTAAGTATCCCCTGCCATCCTGGCCACTGTCCCGATGGCCATGAGGGTGACGGCCATCCCCAAAATGAGCCGGACCCCAAACCGGTCCACCAGGAGCCCGCTGACCAGACTAAAGACAACTGCCGGAATCATCGGCGCCGTAAAAGCCGCCGTAAAGGCCTGGGTGTCAATATCTAAGAGGGCCATGATATCATTGGCAATGGGGGATAGCTGGTACTGGGTGTAATTGGCTGTAAATAAAATAAAAGATATCAGTGTAACCACTAAAAAACGTTGTGAACTCGCTTTCATGAAAGGCCTCCTCATCTAAAAAACACATGGCTTTCAGTATACCATATGCCTTCCTGATTTGGGCATACATTTTCACTTAGCCTAGCCATAGACCTAGACTAACTATTGCGAAAATTATCGGGGGGTATAATAGATATATACATTCTATCAATCCCTGAATCGAGAGGCCCGGGATTGATAGAGATCATGGTCTTGATAATGAAGGAGGAAAAAAACATGCTTAGGAAAAAAGCAATTGCCGGATTGACCCTTGCTGCCCTTCTGCTGACGGCTCTGCCCCTGGGCCCGGTCCAGGCTTCTGGGATTATCCCCTCACCCCATAGTGTTTATGTGAACGGGTTGCCGGTGACCCTTAATCATTCTATTTTGTACCAGGGTCACACCTATGTGCAACTGAGAGACCTGGCTTCAGTGACCAATATGGAGGTCCTCTTTTACGATGTGGACAAGTATCCCTCTATGATTATACCTGGGGGAAATTATCCAACCGGGATTAATATCAACCAGCCGACCTTTGTCTATGTACGGGAAAAAACCCGGGATGCGGACAATGAAGTCAGCGCCGAACCCTTCTTTAAGGGGGTAGACATCACAGGTATTTATTATCGCTACCGGCGTGGTACCCACCGCTATGGGTTTGGCCCGGATGACCAGAAGGAACATAGGGTTCTTTCCGTTCCCGATGGCCAGGGACAGAAGGATATTCCCATACAAGTGATTTACAGTGAAGGCAAGGTGTATGTGACCGTAGATGAATTTCGGGCAAAGATCCAGCCCTACCTGATAGATATCTGCATGCAGTAAAGGGCCCCGGCTATAAGGGCCGGCAGACAGCTATAAAAAGAAAAGAGGCACGCAATGGCAGAA